>NZ_JAKMZC010000016.1:0-126400 GCF_029890535.1 Vibrio sp. S/42/10
TGCTTGGCGACCATAGCATTGTGGACCCACCTGATTCCATGCCGAACTCAGAAGTGAAACACAATAGCGCCGATGGTAGTGTGGGGCTTCCCCATGTGAGAGTAGGACATCGCCAGGCTTTAAATTTATTTTCACTTTTTTAAAAGTGAAGACAAAAGGTATCGCTATTTGCGTATGCAATTAGCAACATCATTAGTGTACTAATCTATTGATGACAATTTGTTGGAGGGATGGCTGAGTGGTCGAAAGCACCGGTCTTGAAAACCGGCAACCGTTAATAGCGGTTCTAGGGTTCAAATCCCTATCCCTCCACCACCATTGAAAAGCCCGCTGAGAAATCAGCGGGCTTTTTTTGTCTGAAAATCATATGAAAACAAGTGTTTATCTTTCAATGCATGTATTAGCATAGGGAATTCGGGTATTTAAAATAACTTCCTTTTAAAATGGTCCCGAATGAAACTGAAGTACTGCAGTTTTAGGCTGGTGGAGTACTTTGACACAATGGAATGATTAACTCATTTATGTTGATGCAGGGCCTGAACTGCTTGATTGTTTTCGTTGGCAACCGCTGCTTAAGGAGTACCGCCATACTCGATTGCGTTTGGCAACTGCGTCCTCGGTTTGATGCTCCTAGCTATGCCGAGCGATTAGAAAGCTTTGAATGGTGGCATTGGGATGATGAAACACTAGCAGAAATATTGCCACCATTCCAAAAAGATTGCGGTGAGTTTTTGGCTTACTTTGAGCAAGTCTAACCCAATATATTTTAAGTCTGAAACTAAAAAAGCAGCCTAAGTGGCTGCTTTTTCGTTTAATAGCTTTATAGCTTTATAGCTTTATAGCTTTATAGCTTTATAGCTTTATAGCTTTATAGCGGTTTAGCTGGCAAGCCGTTTAGTTCGCTAACTGATTAATTAGAAAGCTTAGCCTCGACTTGCCCAAGTGCGCGTTGGTACATAAACCAAGCACATGTACCGGCAAGCACATTACCCACCATGGCACCCCAGAACAGGCCTTCAATACCAGCAAGCTGCGAACCAACCCACAAGCAAGGCAAGAAGAAGGCGAACAGGCGCAGCGCTGAAATCGTCAAGGCGGTGTAAGACTTGCCTAGAGCGTTAGACACAGAAACCATCAGCATACAGATTCCCAATGGCCCTAAGCTAATAGGTACGATCAGTAGGTGATAGTTCAAAATCGTTGATACTTCGCTTTCACTGGTCATTAGGTTGGCCAGTCCGCTCGAAAATAACCAAGTCACTAATGCTATCACCAGCTGGAAACCCAATACGAACATGACTGCAATCTTAACGAGCTTACGTATGTTTATCAGGTTGTTCTCTCCTAACATGCGTCCAATCATTGGTGGCATCGACATCGTTAGTGCAAGCACGGCGACAATCGAGAAGAATTCAAAACGTGAACCCAACGCCCAAGCAGCAACGGCAGCGGTGCCATAGCTAGCAAGTAGCTTAGTGGCAAACATTGATGAAACGGGTGGCAGCAGCTGACTGATCATCGCTGGTCCCATGATGTTGCCAATGGAGCGAACACTCTTACCAATGTTGAGATCGTGCCAGTCAAATGTCATCCAATGTTTCTTAGTTACCTTAGGAGCAACGATAAAGATGCCCGCACCGAACGCTAAAATGGTCGCAATGGCTGCTCCATTGATGCCCATGTCGAAAGTAAAGATGAAAATCGGATCCAATATCAAGTTGATGATACTGGTCGCGATCATCATTGAACCGGGCAGCATGGTATTACCGTTGGCACGACAAACACTGTAAAAGAAGTAGAGTAGGGCTCCTGTCCAAGAGCTGGCTAGCCAATAGATCCAATAAGAATCAATGATCGGTAATACCGTCGGTGGCGCATCCAACAATTGTAAAATTGGCCCACGAAGCAGATAGATGATGACAGAGAAAAGCGCGACACTCACGCTGCCCATCGCAATCACTAATCCACCAAGCTGTTTAGCGTAGCGCGTTTCATTCGCGCCAATGGCTCTTGCAATTACCGCGGTCGTTGCGATTCCTAGCCCGACCTGTATACCAATGATGATCATCTGTATCGGAAGTGTAAAACCTTGAACAGCGAGCGGTAGCACGCCCAGTTGGCCAATGAAAGCACTGTCTACAAGTTGGAAGCTCATCAGGGAAAGTACCCCAAATAGCATTGGCCATGTCATTGTATAGAGTTGTCGGCCAAGAGAAGGCGAGGGAGTTGCGGTAGTAGAATTCATAACACTCTTATCGGTCTTGAAGTTAGGCTTGTTGTGGTGACAAACCTCTCAATGAAGAATTGCGTAAAGGATAACGTAAGGTCAGCTCGATACCAATAATTGTTATTAGATCTATCGATATTACCTTTGCACAGTTTCATCGGTATGTGAGCATTGTGCGATGCAACTTTATGCGTTCGCTTATTGAAATTTACGGTGTCGTATCTTGTTTCTGAGTTTTATATTGGCGGATTGGGTCTAAAGGTTTTTAAGTCGACTATTTCTAATGTTTCGCTTTGTGCCGATAACTTGGTGCTGTGATACCAACCCAACCTTTGAAAGCACGGTTAAAGTTGCTCAAATCACTGTAACCAACTTGCCAACTGATCTCTTGAACTGAAAGGTCGGTCTCTTCGAGTAGCCGTTTTGCCTTGGTTTCACGAACTTGTTCTTTGGCTTCTTTAAAAAGAATGCCTTTACTCTTTAGATTTCTCTGTAGTGTTCGTTTTGTCATGCCGAGCATGGTCGCAAACCACTCAATATTGAACCAAGGTAAAGTCGAGTAAGTGTTTATCAGTGTCTTTACTGCTTGATCCCAATCTTGGGTACTATTTTGTTCTGAGATAGCGCGATAGTCGTCGGGCAGTGGGATCGCAATCGCACCATATTGTTGCTCAAACTGAATATCAGAATTAAAAAAGTGTTTAGGTAACTGACGCGCACCGTTGTTGGTAGAGACAAGTTTAGCGCGTGATGGTTGCCACTGGTCGTCTATAAACTTACGGCATAGGGTAATCACTGTAAGAGATCTAAACCATTCGGATTGTTCAAATCCAGAGGTTGATGGATGATAGCAACTGCGATGACATAACCACCACAAGCCATCTTTTTTCTCGGTCCATATCGTGACGTGGTTGTTCAAACTAGGCATTTCAGCGATCAAACAACGAATGGCTTGTTCTAACGATATGCATTTCTCTATCTCATGGTGTAGCTGTGGTGAAAGTTGTTCGAGAGAGGTTTTTCGCCCAACTTCAATACCAATCGAATAACCAAACTTACGCTCAAGTCGATGAATAAAAAGAATTAAATCTTGGGTAGGGAGCCATTGGTTAGACTGTGTTAGCTCAATTGGTAAACCGCACTCGATAGCGACACTGCGCCAGTCAAGCGATCTCTTGTCACAATATGCAATGTACGGGGCAATATTACTGGTAGAGCTCAATAGTATGTTAGTTATGTTCGATGATGCTTTCATTATTGTTAGTATTACCTATAAATGTCACCAAATGACCTAATTAAGTGTAGCGCAACTTCATATACTTCTTCTAACCCAAAGAGGAGAAGAACATGAAACTTACACCTATTGCCCTAATTCTTTCATCACTCACGATTTCATCGCTTGCTGTGTCATCGACTGTATTTGCAGAAAACCCAGTAGAAGCTGCGCTTAAGATTGAAGGCGCGCAGGTTACTCTACCTGTAAAAGATGCTCACCAATCTTTTACTCCTGGTTTCGTTGATTCAGCTCGTGAAAATTTCAATAATTTCCATTGGCAAATGGGTGGTGATCATAGTGTCTATTACAACATGCACATGAGTGAATTTATGCCGACTGCTCTTGCCGCTCCTAATGCTGAATATAAGCCACTGGTTAAAAACATCGATTCACGCCTTGCTAAATTAACCGTAAACACCGAAACCAAAGGTGAGCTGACAATGGAGCAATACCTAGCGGATGAGCAGTTCAGAACTCAAGGCTTCATGTTAATTCACAAGGGTGAAATTGTTTATCAGGCTTATCCAGGCATGAGCCCTACAGATAGCCACGTTTGGGCGTCAACAGCGAAAACGACAGTAGGTGCAGTAGTCGCTATGCTGGTTGAAGAAGGTAAAGTCGATCCAGAACAAGACATTACTTATTACATTCCCGAGTTAAAAGGGAGTAATTGGGAAGAAATCACTGTCCATCAAGTGCTCAACATGTCGACTGCGTTAGACAATGAAGAAACGCTCGAATCAATATTGAATCCTGATTCTGACGTAGTGCGTTTCTTCGCCGCATCATTCAATTCACCAAGAGCTAAAACCGGTGAGATGGAAACTTGGATGAATGTTGCGAAAGGAGCACAAAAACTAGAGGGTGAGAAAGCTGGTGATCATTTCCGCTATGCCTCAATCAATACCATGGTTTTGACCAAACTAGTCGAAAACATTGAAAACAAGACTTGGACTGAGGTATTTGAAGACCGTGTTTGGTCTAAGGTACATGCTCGTCAGCCTATGCAGATCAACCTAACACCTGATGGAATGGGTATCGCGGTAGGTTTGGTTTCGACGACCTTAGAAGATATGGCACGTTGGGGAACGTTATTTACACCGAGCTGGAAAGCCGTTGCTGATGAGCCTGTGATCTCACAAGCGGTGATTGACCGCATTCATAATGGTGGCGATCCGAAAACCTTCGAAGGCACCAGCAAAGATAGTAGTTCAGTGCATGCTTTTAACGAAAAGGCCGACTACAACGCTTATCAATTCGATTATATCTTCAATGACGGTGCGATGTCGAAAAGTGGCAACCTTGGCCAGTTTATCTATATCGACCCAGAGCGTGATTTTGTAGGCGTGATGTTTTCAACCAACCCATACCACTCAGGTTTTGGTGAGAATAAAGGCCCGGCACTGATGCGCTCTGCAGCGAAACTACTTGCCGACAAATAATCTACTTATAACCCAACAGGATGTTCCAGGCTTCAAGGAGGAAGCAAACGACTTTCGAGATATATAATGAAAAAGTTTGCTCTATTGATCCCTTTGAGTTTAGGTTTAGCGCTGCCTGCACATGCAGAGTCCGAACGTGTTATCGACCCGGCTGATGTCACCAAAGTTTATACTCAAGCTGCATTGATGTTGAACGGTAGCTCAGATATCCAATTTCAGGGACAAGTTTCTGGCGGTTTAGAAAACGGTCAACAGTTTGCCCTACTTGCTGAAGCGACGTTTGTCGATGAAAGTAACACAGCGCTTCGCGATCCAGACAAGTTTGGCACTGAGTACAGTAACTCTAGAGTCCAGTATTTCCATGTATTTGAGACGGGTACTAAGGCGACACCTAAAGTGGGTCTGTCATTAGATTACATTAATACGCGTACTAACATCAAAAACGATTTGTTGTCGGTTGGCGGGGTTGTTGCGATTAATCCTGCTTATACCGGTGGATTTCTTGTATTTCCAAGAGCAGGGTTGATGACAGGTAGCATGGAGATCCCTGGTGTTACTTCATCTAAAGATGATTTAACGGGATACTCTCTTGGTTTGATTACCGCGAAGCATCTCGGTGACTTTGGCGCCTATGTGTCTTTAGTACCAGAGTGGCAGGATCTTTCTGGCGATGACATCGATATGCAGAACTTCTCTTTCAAAACATCATTAAATGTACCGATGAACAGTGCAAGAACTTGGTGGTTGAATACGCGTTATGACATTACCAAAGCAGATGTTGATGTGAAAGGTGTGTCAATGCCGAATGATTGGCAAACCGAGGCTTGGATTGGTGTGAGATACTACTTCTAACCCCTAGTTTGCTAACATGCAAAGAACCTAGAAAAGCCAGTCATCGTGACTGGCTTTTGTCGTTTAGGTCTCGCGCTAAGCGTTATTTATTTGCTACGTTACCAAGCTTCAACCATGTATCGATAACCGTGTCTGGGTTTAGGGATACAGAGCTGATGCCTTGTTCCATTAACCACTCCGCTAGGTCATCATGGTCAGATGGGCCTTGACCACAAATGCCCACGTATTTACCCGCTTTGGTTGCCGCGTCGATAGCCATTTTCAGCATCGCTTTTACAGCAGGGTTACGCTCATCGAATAGGTGTGCAACATCGCCAGAGTCACGGTCAAGACCAAGCGTCAGCTGTGTCATGTCGTTTGAACCGATAGAGAAGCCATCGAAGTACTTCAAGAACTCTTCAGCCAAAATTGCATTCGATGGTAGTTCACACATCATGATGACTTTCAGACCTTGGTCGCCACGGCGAAGGTCGAACTTAGCCAGAATGTCGATAACCGATGCTGCTTCGCTTGGAGTACGAACGAATGGAATCATGATTTCAACGTTTTTCAGACCCATTTCGTTGCGAACACGCTTGATCGCTTGAGTCTCTAGCTCGAAACAGTCTTCGAATACTGGTGAGATATAACGAGATGCGCCACGGAAGCCCAGCATTGGGTTCTCTTCATGTGGTTCAAACGTTTTACCACCGACTAGGTTGCTGTACTCGTTCGACTTAAAGTCAGACATACGTACTATTACACGCTTAGGCCAGAATGCAGATGCGATAGTCGCGATGCCTTCTGTCAGCTTGCTTACGTAGAAATCGATTGGATCTTTGTAGCCGCGAATACGCTCACTGATTTCTGCTTTTAGCTCGTCAGTTTGAGCATCGAAGTTCAATAGAGCTTTCGGGTGAATGCCGATCATCTTGTTGATGATGAACTCTAAACGAGCAAGGCCAACACCTTCGTTTGGAATCTGTGCAAAGTCGAATGCGCGATCTGGGTTACCTACGTTCATCATGACTTTGGTTGGCAGCATTGGCAGCTCATCAACTTCAGAACGTTTGATTTCAAAGTCGAGTTCGCCGTTGTAAACGTAGCCGGTTTCGCCTTCTGAACATGACACTGTTACTGTGTCGCCGTCATTCAGGCTGCTTGTCGCTGTACCACAACCAACAATTGCAGGAATACCTAGCTCACGAGCTATGATTGCTGCGTGACAAGTACGGCCACCACGGTTAGTCACAATCGCGGACGCTTTCTTCATCACAGGTTCCCAGTCTGGGTCTGTCATGTCTGTTACCAGTACGTCGCCTTCTTGAACCAATGACATTTGGTCTAGAGAATCAACTAAGCGAACAGGGCCTGAACCGATGCGTTGACCGATAGCACGGCCTTCAACCAAGACATCCGCCTTGTTGTTTAGTTCGTAACGCTCGATAACGTTTTGGTCACTTTGAGAACATACGGTTTCAGGACGAGCTTGGACGATGTAAAGCTTACCGTCGATGCCATCTTTTGCCCACTCAATGTCCATCGGACGTTGGTAGTGCTTCTCGATGATCATCGCTTGTTTCGCTAGTTCTTTGATCTCTTCATCGTTCAGTGAGAACTCGTTACGCTCTTGTGTATCGGTGTCGATGATATCAACTTGCTTGCCGATCTCTTGGTTGGTTGAGTAGATCATCTTGATCAACTTAGAACCAAATGTCTTTTTAACGATTGGATAGTGACCCGCTTCTAACATTGGCTTATGAACGTAGAACTCATCTGGGTTCACCGCGCCTTGTACAACCATTTCACCTAGACCCCAAGAAGAGGTAATGAACACCACTTGGTCGAAGCCAGACTCAGTATCAAGCGTAAACATTACACCTGAAGAGGCTTTGTCTGAGCGAACCATACGCTGGATACCTGCAGACAATGAAATTCCACGGTGATCAAAGCCTTGGTGTACACGGTAAGAGATGGCACGGTCGTTAAACAGTGAAGCATAAACGTGCTTGGTTGCTTCGAGTACCGCATCGATACCTTTCACGTTAAGGAAGGTTTCTTGTTGGCCGGCGAAAGAAGCATCTGGAAGGTCTTCTGCGGTTGCAGATGAACGAACCGCAACAGACAATTCTTCGTTGTCTTCGATCAGCTCGCGGTAGTTATCGCGGATGTCTTGCTCTAGTGATTCAGGAAAGGGGGCATCTAGAACCCATTGTCGAATCGTTGCACCTGTCTTACGCAGTGCGTCAACGTCTTCAACATCAAGTTCATCAAGTAGTTGGTGAATGCGCTCATCAAGACCTTTGTAGTCAAGAAAGTCGTTAAACGCATACGAAGTGGTAGCAAAACCATTAGGTACAGAAACACCAGCATTGGATAGGTTAGAAACCATCTCGCCCAGTGAGGCGTTCTTACCGCCGACTTTGTCGACATCTTCCATGGATAGGCCATTGAACCATAGGGTATTATTTTGCATTTATTTCTCCAGAAACATAGCAAGCATTGTAGGGATTTAAAGGCAAACGATTACGTATCAGTTTAAAAAAATGTAAATTATTTTCTAAAGCTGTGGGGGACGTAATAGTCAGCAGGGTTTTATTATCTATATTATGGTTACCATCCTACTCAAAATAATTTTAAACATTAAATAAAAAATGCAAATTGATATTCAAAGTCGTGATGTATTCTATGTTTCTGATGGAACGGCCATAACATGTGAGACTTTAGGGCATGTTGTTCTAGGTCAATTCCCATTCAAAGCCAATGAAAAAACCTTTCCGTTTGTGGAAAGTGAGGACAAACTTTCTGATTTATTAAAAGAGATTGATATTTCGTATCGTGATACCGGGTTAGAGCCGTTAGTGTTCTTTTCTATTGTGATCCCAGATATCAAAGCGAAATTACTTACAGCGCAAGCTCACTGTTATGACGTATTGGAAAGTATTGTTCAAAAGGTTCAGGATGATATTCAAATGGCACCGGTTCCTAAATTACAGCGCTCACGCAGTGTAAATAAGGATTCGGTTAAGTATTTCGACCGTATTGCAGCAATTGAATATACGCTCGCGCATGATGACGGCATTACTTTAAAAGGCCTGGAAGAGGCGGACATCATCTTACTGGGTGTTTCTCGAAGCGGTAAGACACCGACAAGCTTATACATGGCAATGCAATTTGGTTTGCGCGTTGCGAACTACCCATTTATCCATGACGATTTAGCGCGTTTGAAGCTTTTGCCAGAGTTTGAGATTTACCGACATAAGCTGTTTGGTTTGACCATAGATGCAGAACGATTGACTGAAATCCGTGAGAACCGATTGGCAGGCAGTGAGTATGCCAGTGATTCGCAATGTTTGTATGAGTTACAGACTGTAGAGGCGATGTTCCGCCGAGAAGCGATACCTTATATCAACACTTCTTCGCTATCAGTTGAAGAAATTTCTACACGGATCTTGGAGCGTACAGGGTTGAGAAGACGCTTGCTCTAATTAGGGGTATAGGGTGTTTAAAAAGAGAAGTTCATCGGTGATCTTCTCTTTTTGTTTTTAACGAGTTAACGAAGCAGCGAAAGCTTAAGTGTTTGGCTCTGGTGTTCTAACCAACGCTCAAGTGCTGGTGGCCACGTGATGCTTGGCTCAACGCAGAAACCGCGCAACATAGAAAAATACACAGCTTGGTCAATAAGCGGTAGCGACGACTGACCATTTTCTAGGTTCAGTAGAAGCTCAGTATCTTTTAATAACGGGTTAATCTGATCAACAAACTGTGGTGTTTGCTCAATCAGCTTATCGAAGTTGAGTTCTTCGGTTTCTTTGGCTGCACGCCATGCTTCTTTGCTTGCTGGTGATTGGTATTCGGCAAGGTCCAGTTTCCACCAACGTGGCAAACCAATACGCTGACTCAACGGGAATGCGCGGCTTTGAAACAGAATCACCTGCTCTGAAGGTTCTCGCTGTTCATCGCTTGATTTCAAATTCATAAAGTAAGCGATGATATCTAAGCTCTCCGCCATGATAGAACCGTCATCTTTTTGTAAGACCGGTACCATTTTTTTACCGATCAAATCGATAAGGGTTTGAGCATCGTCATAATCCACAGAGACAAGCTCGATGTTCAATTCTAGAGATTGAGCGATGTAGGCAACTCTTGCACAGAAAGGGCAGTGGTCGTAAATGTAAAGCTTCATAGCTTCCCTTAGTTCATAGTCAATACAAGTATCAGATGACGCTAATGTAACAGAAGTCTAGGCGGACAATAAGTGTTTGGTTTAAATGGCTACCGTCTAACTGTATGGCCCAAGTTTAGCCTGAGGCTTCTACTCTATGTATAAGATAATCAGTAGATTGAGGGAATTGCAGGCATAAAAAAGGCTCTGATTGTCCACTCTAATGCAGAAGAGTGAAGTCAACCAAAGCCTCAATATTGTTATCTTTAGAAGAGTGACTACTAAAGGAACACAGCAATCAAACTATGCTTTTTTAAGATCTTGCATTGGGTAAGTAAGCGGCAGTGCGCTTTCTACAGTTTTAACGTGAACGTAGTAACCACCAGCACTTAGGCCTGTAACTACCATCTCACCAAGCTCAACACCTTTTGTTGCAACAACGCGATCATCAACTGAAAACACTTTACACACCTTCAATAAATTAAATTAATACGATAGATATCGAACGCGGATTTAAACAGATGGTACGTTAATCGACTAATCCGGTTATTTGTCGTAAAGATTAAATTTGATTATGTATAAATTAAGAGATCTTAAAAATCATATTGTTAACTGACTAAGCGAGTTTATTTGTCCGCAGGATAAACGACACCAACTTGCTGACGCATCTCTGTAATTAACTTAGCAACTGTTAAAGCGCGTTTTTCCGCTTCAGCTTGTGTTGTTTTATCCCCACCGATACAGTTTGCAAAAGCTTGCGCTTCGTAACTCATTGAGTTCTCGCTCTGTGTTTGAGTGAGATTTTCAATGCGGCCATCTCGGTATCGGATCTTAACATCGGTACATTCGGCGATGTGATCGATGATGATCGCGCCGCACTCACCTTGGATCTCACTTGGTGCGTAAGAGTCACTGACTTTGGAGTGCGCAAGGGTTACGTCAAACTCTGGGTATTGGAAGACCGCACAGCCATGCGCATCAACGCCAGAATCAAGCAGTTTTGCTGAAGCATGTGCACTTTCTGGCTTGCCAAACAGAGCAACTGTTGCGGCTACGCAGTAAAAGCCGATATCGACCAAAGAGCCGTTAGAGAAGGCTGGATTGAAGGTATTAGGATTATCTCCGTTTAGATATTTCTGATAACGCGATGAATATTGGCAGTAATTGATGTGTGCCTTATGTACCTTGCCGATTTTTTCTAATCCGAGTTGCACTTGTTTAAAGTTTGGCAGAAATTGAGATTTATACGCTTCAAAAAGCACCACACCGTTTTGCTCTGCGACTTCAAACATTTGAGTTGCTTCATCGATATTGGATGCGACAGGCTTTTCACATATGACATGCTTGCCATGTTTCATCATTAAGATGGATTGTGTGCAGTGCAATGAATTTGGTGAAGCAATGTAGACCGCTTCGATAGTGCTATCACTCGCCAAAGCATCAAGCGAGTCGTAGGTTGTATTAACATTGAACTCTTGAGCGAATTGAGAGGCGCTCTCTATGTTTCTTGAATAAACTGCAGCAAGTTTCATCGATTGAGTTTCGTGGGCAGCTTGAACAAACTTCTGAGTGATCCAATTGGTTCCAATTACAGCAAACTTAATCATATAGGTATCCAGTCGTTAGTGTGTTGATTCTGCAGAGATAGTAGCATTCCACGTCATCGAATGTGTCTGAGAATTGAGGAACAATTAGTTCCCAAATGTTGCCTTATATCAAAAATACGGAATCATGGGACACGTTGGGATTCAGTTACAACGGTGCATAACGAAGGCATTTTTGCTAAAGTATTATGGAATTTAAATAAGGTAATGATATGCAAGTTCGGACAGCCAAGGTAACTGATATTCGCTCGATCTTAGAGCTTTCTGACCAGATAAATCGCCAACATCATCATGGCGCTCCAATGGTGTTTGCTCCCGCGTCTCAATCTTTTTCAGATAGTGAAGAGTACTGGTTGGGGCTGATGCTCGATCCCATTGGTGCTTTCTTAGTCGCTGTTAAGGGTGGTCAAGTTATAGGATTTTTGGCTGGGAAAGTTACGCAGAATCGCGGGGTGAGTTTTATCCAACCTCACAAGATCGCGAGAGTGAATACGATTGTAGTTAACGATGAAGTTCAGAGCCAAGGTGTTGGTAAGTCATTAATGAAGTCATTTAATCAGTGGGCTCAAGCGAGAGGAGCCATTGAACTCCGTTTGGAAGTGATGGAATTCAACCAACAAGCTCAGAGTTTTTATGAATCCTTGGGTATGGAGACGCAATCACGAACCATGTCTATGCGATTTGAGGAGATTTAAGCGTGCGTCTGTTTGCTCCTTTATTCGCTTATTTAGTTGTGTCGATGCAGATTGTTTATGCTGAAACATCTCCAATCGTGGATGTCCCCGTCTATGGTAACAAGTTAGTCGTAGAAAAAATCGTTTCAGATGCAACAGCTATTGAAACTATTGTGTTTGAGTCCGCACCTTCTCAATCTAGTCGCACTCCAACGTCATCAGTATCAGTGCCTCCAAAGCCTATCCTTAACCAAGACTCGCATAAAAATGGCGTTATTCAAAATACTAATAGCGAGCAGTTCGCCCAACTATCTCAATGGACATCCCGCCGAATTTACACAAAACAAAATACCGATTCTTCAATCGATCCGTTGTTACAAGTTGTGACTTTGGTGAAGGTTGATAAATCTAAACGTCGAATGTATCTGCTGAAAGGGAATGAGGTCATTCAGGAGTTTCGAATAGCGTTGGGCAAGGAACCAAAAGGGCATAAACGTTTTGAAGGGGATAACCGCACGCCAGAAGGTCAGTATCAACTGGATTACATCATGGAAGACTCTGATTTCTATCGTTCGGTGCACATTAATTACCCGCGTTCTTCCGATAAGCAATGGGCCAAAAAAAACAAGGTCGACCCAGGTGGCAATATCAAAGTCCACGGTATTAAAAATGGTGAATGGCGTTCACCTAGTTTTATCCAAAGCTTCGATTGGACTGATGGCTGTATTGCATTGACCAATCAAGATATGGATCAGTTTATCGAATTAGTTGGAATGGGTACCCCTATCCATATTGAATGGTAGGATATCGGCACCCAATTTCCCTGAACAACTCTCAAAACAACTCTCAAAAACAATTGCCGAAATCAGCGCTAGAGCCAGTTACAGTAAGACTCGACCTGCACTGAAGATAGCAATTACAATGAGCAGTGCAATCGTGACGGGCTTGAATTTCTCTCCGCCAAATCTCTCAAACAACTTAGAACCCACATAGCCACCCAACATACTGCTTGGTAAAAGAACTGCGGTATGCCAGATCACATCTCGGTTTACTAAGCCTGCTATCGAAGCAGAAACAAATGCACTCGAATCGGCCAAAACAAAGAAAGCGATTAAGCCCGCTCTTGCAATGTGAGGCTCTACTGGGCTAGCTAATGCATGTGTACCAACAGGAGGCCCTGACATTGATGCTGCACCATTCATTACGCCAGCAAGGCTTCCCAGAAGATAAGGAGCAAATCTAGGCTCACTTTGATACTGGAACCCTTTGTAGATCATAAGTGCAGAGGCGAAGATAAATGCACTTATGATCAAGATTATCGCATCTTGGTTCACGGATTTGAGCAGGATTAAGCCGACAGGGGTGAAGGCTAAGCAAGGAATAAACACCTTCGAAACCCAGCGCCAATTTACGTGATGTTTAACCTTCGGTAATAATTGGATATTGCCTAACAGGTCGATCAGCATGAAAACGGGAACGAGTTCGATAACAGGCACGAATAACGCACTTAATGGCAATGCCACTAGGGTGAAACCGAAACCTGAGAAGCCACGAACTATGGCAGCGAAAATGAAGATTGCACCCAAAATTGGGAAAGTTGGACTAAAAATGAGATCCATAAATGAAGTAACCAATGAAGCTGCTTAAGAAAAGCGAGCTAATGAAACCAAGTGAGTAGCGGAATGTACTCCTACTCACTTGTGTTTACTACTTAATTTGCAGGTTTCTCGGGGTTAATTTCAAAGACGTTAAAGGTTATTTTCTGGTATTTACCAGGTCAATTTATAGCGCTGAATTTATCTGGAAAATCAGTGAATACCGCGTCCACTTTTGAAAGGAATTTGAAGCGAGAGGGGTCATTCACGGTATAGCACCATGTTTGAATTTTTGCTTCGTTAAGCGTATCAAGATCGCTCTGATTTACGTGTTCATAATTCATATTGCAGCTGAACGCTTTGACCTTATCAATGAGCATCAGATCGGCTTGAGTCAGTTGTTCGGTAATCACGCCAACGCGGTATCTCGGTAAATGGTGAGCGATTTCAACGATCACTTGATGACTGAAGCTAGATAATAAAATCCTATCTGTATCCAGATTTGAACGGATCAATTCTGAGTGCAACAGATCAACCACATGCGGGGCTTGATGTCTGCTATCGACCTTGATCTCTAGGTTAACGCTAAGACCGTGTTGTTCAACTAGGCCAAGTAGCTCTGAGAGCGTCAGTATTTTTTCTCCAGAGAACTCTTCAGATTTCCAGTTTCCGAAATCAAGTTGGCGCAGCTCTGCGAGCGTGTGCTCATCGACACGCCCTTTACCATCACTACAACGTTCTAGTGTGTGATCGTGACAAACCACAAGTTGATCATCCTGTGTAGGTTGAATATCAACTTCCACCCATTTCAAACCGAGTTTTGCGGCTTGTTCAATGCTTGCTTTGGTATTTTCTGGGTGAGTACCTGCTACACCTCGATGACCTACGATGATAGACGACATAATTAATCCTTCTTAAAGACGCACCGTAAAAACGCATTAATTATCAGTGTACTCGATTAAGCTAGAGCCGTCGTTAAGCTTGTCGTATCTTCGTGTGACTCCTGTGATGTGAAGTTATTTGGGTGAATGCGTTTGCCATGATTGTCAAAAATATGCAGGTTGGATTTATCGATGCTTAGTCCGAGAGGGACGGCTTGGCACAGCGCCGTTTCGGGTGTCACAGCGATAAAGGGTTGTTCGTTCACAAGGCCATGAACCAATTGATTTGGCCCTAAAGGCTCAACCACGCTGATGCGTAATTCAAGCGGCAGCGCGTTCATGACTAAATCGGCACAAACCTCAGAGTGTTCTGGCCGAATACCAAGTGTGATGGATGTGTTTTTTACGTGGGCGTATTCGGGCAAGTACATTTGCTGGTCGCCAATTTCAAGGTAGCCGTCGTCGAGTGTTGCTGGTAAGAAATTCATCGCAGGGCTGCCAATGAAGCTTGCCACAAAGGTACTGGCTGGCTGGTGGTAGACCTCTCTTGGTGTACCGACTTGCTCTATTTGACCGTTGTTGAGTACCACAATTCTGTCAGCTAGTGTCATGGCTTCAACTTGATCATGAGTGACGTAAACACTGGTCACGCCAAGCTCGCGTTGCAGCTTTTTGATTTCTAACCTCATGTGAGCACGCAGTGAGGCATCTAGGTTAGATAAAGGTTCATCAAACAAGAACAGTTGAGGGTCGCGCACGATCGCTCGTCCCATGGCAACACGTTGACGTTGACCGCCTGACAATTTAGCGGGTTTGCGATTGAGATATTCTTCGATTTTGAGTGTCTTGGCGACTTTCTCAATTTTCTCTTCAATTGTGTGTTGGCTGACACCTCGGTTTTTTAACCCATAAGCCAGATTTTTATACACTGTCATGTGTGGGTAGAGCGCATAATTCTGAAAAACCATTGCGATATCGCGCTTTGCTGGCTTCTCGGTATCGACTCGACGACCGGCTAAGTGAATCTCACCGCCAGAGATGCTTTCTAACCCAGCAATGGAGCGCAAAATAGAAGATTTACCACAGCCTGAAGGGCCAACTAACACGAGAAATTCACCTTTTTCGATATCAAGAGATACTCCTTTAACGGCACGGTGACCATTTTCGTAAGTCTTGACCAAGTTCTTGATACTCAACATGATTGGTGTCTTACGCGTCTGTCCGTTGTTTGTTTGGTGGTGACCAAGTATTTGATGACGAGTCGTCATTTGCGAGTCCTCTGTATTTTTGTGGATAGTTTTTTGAGAAGCTTTGTACTCATCTAGCGATTGAATATGGTTATCTTTCATTTGAGTTGTGTCGTTATTATTTTTCACTTTCTACTAGCCCTTTTACAAACCAACGCTGAAATACAACCACCACTAAAACGGGCGGTAACATGGCTAAAATGACCATGGCGAAAACATAGTCGTAGCGTGGTAAACTGGTTTCATTGATGTTGTTGAGTACTTGTTTGATACCCATCACGATGGTGTTGTAGCCTTCGTCGGTGGTCATCATGATTGGCCACAGATATTGGTTCCAACCCACCACAAACATGATGATGAAGATTGCGGCGATCATGGTTTTAGACAGTGGCAGTAAGATGTCGATCAAAAACCTAAATGGACCTGCGTTATCTAATTGTGCGGCTTCTAGCAATTCGTCGGGGATGGTTTTGAAGAACTGCCTAAAAAAGAACGTCGCGGTGGCTGACGCGATCAAAGGCAGAATTAAACCTGTGTAGCTATTAAGAAGCCCGAGCCCTGCAACAACTTCATAGGAAGGGATAATACGAACCTCTAATGGCAGTAACAGCGTCACGAAGATCAGCCAAAACCACGCCGTGGCGTAAGGGAGTCTAAAGTAGACCAAAGCAAACGCGGCCATCATCGAAATTAAGATCTTACCGATCGCAAAACCGAGCCCCATGATCATCGAGTTGGCGATCATTTTACTGGCGGTGACTTCGCCACTAAAGCCCATACTCTTGTTCCAAGCTTCGCTATAAATGGCGGTAAAGTTATCGCCTGGGAGCCATTGCAGGCCATCGCTGACAATGGTGTTTGGGTTATGCGTCGAACTGGCGAAGATTAGCCAGATAGGGACCAACATAAACAGCATCCCAGCAATTAAAATTAGGTGGTCAGAGACCTTATTACTTTTCATAAATAACTCCTGTCGCGTAATTCATTGCACGCTTGGCTTTCACTGGTGGTTGCTCTCTATTGCCGATAAGTAGCGCGATTGAAGGGTTAATAGTGAACACGCTTTTCTACAACGCGGAACTGGATAAAAGTCAGAGTGAGTACCAGTACTAAAAGCACTACAGATTGCGCTGAACTACCGCCCAAATCGGCACCAACAAAGCCGTCTCGATACACCTTGTAAACTAACGAAGTTGTACCGCCACCAGGACCGCCATTGGTCATGGTGTCGATCACGCCAAAGGTTTCAAAGAAGGAGTAGGTGAGGTTGATGACCAACAGAAAGAAGCCAGTAGGGGCCAGTAGTGGGAAAGTGATGGTCCAGAAACGTTTCGAGTCACTGGTACAATCCAGCATCGCTGCTTCTTTTACCGCGTAAGAGATCGATTGAAGTCCCGCCAGAAAGTAGATGAAATTCACCGAAACCTGTTTCCAAACCGACACTAAAATCAGAGCAAACGTGGCATCTATAGGATCGGTCTGAAAGCTAAAGTCCCAACCAATAACTGCAAATAACTCGGTAAACACGCCAATGTGTGGGTTAAACAAGAAAGCACCGATTACGCCTGCGATCGCAGGAGCAACGGCGTACACCCAAGTGAGAGTGACCTTGTAAGCCCCTTGTCCGTGAATGATATTGTCGGCTTTTGCGGCGAGCAGCAAAGCCAAGGCAAGCGATAGGAAAGAAACCACAATCGCGAACATCAGGGTAAAGCCAATTGAGCTGAGATACTCGCTCGATTCGAATAGCATTTGATAGTTTTCGAACCAAACGAATAGAGAAGATGTGCCCCAAGGATCTTCCAGCATAAAGGAGAGATAAACTGCCTTTGCCGCTGGGTAGATAAAGAAAACCGCAATGATGAGTATCTGAGGTGCTAAAAATAGGTAAGGCAGCGGAGAGTGAAAGAATTGTTGACGTCGTTCCACAGGGTAATCCCAAAAAGTTATTAAAAGTTGACCACTAGCTAGTGACAGTTATCACTAGCGCGATATCAAGGAATGCATCCAGTTGAGTTATCGTTGTTGGAGCAAGAAATGGCGCTAATGAATAATCTCCTCGCGCCTCGTCATGACTCTATTTATTCGAGGGTGCTGACAAGACGTGAGGAGTAATTTACTGCTTTGGTTAGTTAAGCTTCTAAACAGAAACTTCTGAGTTAATAAAGCAGCTTTAGCTAACGAGCCGACCTAATTCATCGTGCGAGCGAAGCGTTTTAGTAGCTTGCTGCTTTCATCTTCGACTTTGTCTAGGCTGTTCTCAACGCTAGAGCGGTCAGCGAAGATATTGTCGAACTCACGGTGCATCACTTCACGGATCTGCGGGTAATAACCTAAGCGGTAGCCCTTAGTCCATTCGCCCGATTTAAGGCTTAGCTGCTTAACACCCACTTCTGCGTCTGGTTGTTCTTTGTAGTAACCAGACTCTTTCGCTAGTTCATATGCAGCGGTTGTTACAGGTACATAGCCCGTGGTTTTGTGCCAGTAAACCTGTGTTTCAGGCTTAGTCAGGTAGTCAAAGAATGCAGCCACACCTTTGTCTTGTTGTTGGTCATGACCATTGAGTGCAAACAGAGCGGCACCACCAATGAAGGTTAAGCCAGCATCCGGGTTAACCGATTTCCAGTATGGAAGGTAAGTTGTGCCTAACTCGAAAGGTACGCGGTTACGTAAACCACCGAATGAACCTGAAGAGCCCATCCACATTGCCACTTCTTGGCGCTCGAAAGGCGTTTGGTTTGCATCCCAATCGCTGCCGTAATACTTGTAATAACCTAGATCTGACCACTCTTTCATCTTGCTAACGTGCATCATCATGTCTTTGGTGTTGAACATGATCTTAGTGGATAGGCCGTCGTAGCCGTTGTTCTGGTCAGAGACTGGCAGGTTATGGCGAGACTTGAAGTTCTCGAACATGATCCATGGCGTTAGAGATTGAGAAAACGCGATGTGTCCGTCTTCCTTCAGCTTTTTAGCAACAACTTCTAGTTCTTCATAAGTTTTAGGTGCCTCTGCACCGACTTCCGCAAGAAGGTCTTTGTTGTAGTAAAGAACTGGGGTCGAACTGTTGAAAGGCATACCAATCATCTTGCCTTGGCTGTCTGCATAGAAGTTACGAACGCCCGCTAGGTAGTCGTTCGAATTAAAGTTGTAGCCAGACTCAACCAGAATATCTTGTACGGGTTTGGCGACACCTTTAGCGTTCATGATGGTTGCAGCACCGGCATCGAATACTTGTAGAATGTTAGGAGCTTCGCCTGCTCGATATGCCGCGATACCCGCTGTTAAGGTCTCTGTGTATGAACCTTTATAGATTGGCGTGATCTTGTAATCATCTTGTGACGCATTAAAGTCAGTCGCAATCTTATTGACGGTTTCTCCAAGTTGGCCGCCCATTGCGTGCCACCAAGTGACTTGAGTCGTTGCGAACGCTGGCATTGCCGCTGTTGCGGAAAGAACGCCTGCCAAAATTAGCTTATTCATCTTCTTTTCCTTTTGGATGAAATCGATGTAGAGGTATTGAATTAGAGTATTAACGAGACGGTAGGGGTGTCGTTTGAAGCTATCTTGAACAGGCCATATTTCACTTACGTGGCTAAACCGTTTCAGTGATATGAAAGATTCGTTTCGATTTTATTTAAGAGTAAAGTTATTGATGGTTTTGATGTTGAACATGTTCGGTTTTTAAGACGTTTTATTGAACAACTGTTGTTCAATAAAAAAGCCTCTCGATGGAGAGGCTTAGAAGAAGGTTCGATGTGGATACAGTTTTAGTGCGCGATGTCCAATTGGTTGTCTTTCACGCCGTTAATACGGAACCAACCAGCGATACTGAATCGCTCTGTGTTAGTAGGCAGAACCTCGTGTGGGAATTGTTCAGACAAGAATACCAATAGTCGACCACCCTTTGGTGGAATGGTCGCGATGTGGTTGTCTTTTAGATCGTAAACCACGAGCTCACCAGCGTCTTCTTCTGTCCACTCATCATTCATGTAGAACACAGTAGTCAGGCGGCGGTTTTCATTGCCCTTGAAACAATCTAAGTGCTTCTGGTAGAAGTCGCCTTTTTCGTATTTAGCAAAGTGCGCTTCGTACTCGAACAGACCCAAAAAGAACGCTTGGTTTGCCGCTAAACGAATTTGTTCCATCTTGTCTAAAAACAGAGATGCTGGCTGACCCATATCACGGCGTACCCACTGAATTTTGTCACTACGAATCGTTGCTTCTCGTGCTACATCATCGTTACGGCCGATCCTAGCCTTTTTCCAGTTCTCTGGAATGCAATCCCTCAATGCCACCACTTCTTCGTGAGTTAAGAAGTCGTCCCAAACGAAATAACCTTGGGTAGAAAGAGCATCGATCAATTGGTTCATGTATAGCACTCAGACAATAAATTAGAGGCGCATATATAGTCCGAATAACTCGGGCTAACAAATCACATGTTTTGTTGTCACGACAAATAGATTCATAAGCTTTATCTGAAAGGTTGATAGAACAAGGTTTCCGATAATGTGAGCATTCAATAATGATGAAAAACATCGGATTAAATTGATGATCATCTTTGAAATTTGTTCCCATTGCACTGAGTTGAATTGGATTTGAGTAATTTAGTGGTTACCAGTGGAAATCTTGATGCGAGCTATCTATCCGGTTTTAGATTATTGTTTTTAACAAAATGATCACAATTAAAGTTGGATTTGCTAATATAAAGGTCTGACCAGTTGTTTTATCACAAGGAGTGGGTTTGCAGCTGCATACCATTAAAGGCTATATCCAAGACATGTATCTCGTAGAGTACCCTGACAGGTTGCTCTTGCTTGATGGTGCGTGTCGAGCCGACATCCCGCATTTGAAGGATTTCATCGAAACTGAGCTTGTGCGTGATTTTGCTGATCTACATACGGTTGTGGTTACGCACATGCATCCAGACCACGCAGGAGCAGCGCACAAGCTCAGAAAGCTGACCAATTGTCATTTGGTTGCAGCAAACCGAGACAAGGATTGGTATTACGGCATTGATGGCATTTTGATGCATCTGACCGATCTGGCATTGGCACGATGGATGGCGAACCGATTGGGCAAGCCAAAAGCAGATTTGTGGTATTCAAGAAAGTTAAAGCCCGACTTCAAGTTGTCGGATGGTGATAGCATTCCGGGGTTTGATGACTGGTTAGTTCTAGAAACACCGGGTCACACTGACAGAGATCTTTCCGTCTATTGCCCATCACACAGTATTGCCTATGTGGCGGACTTAATGGTTGAGGTCAAAAAGAAGCTGATTCCGCCTTTCCCAATTTTTCATCCCAATAAGTATCGAGCGTCGGTGTCTCGTATCTATGACATGCAGGTCGACACCTTGCTGGTGGCGCATGGGGGACAAGTGAATTTGAGTGAGCAAGCATTTGAACATTTGTTGCTGAGTGCGCCAAGAAGGCCCGTGACACATTGGCGAGTGACTAAAATTAAACTCAAAGGTTTGGTTAAATCTGTTTGGCGATTTGGGTTTAACAATAAAAAAAATCGCCACAAATAATAAAGGCCAGTCTCAAAGACTGGCCTTTATTAGTGTGTGTTGTTGACTCACTATTTGAGCTGTGGAGCAGTTCAATTAGTGAGAAATTAGAAACTCACCTGCTGGGTCAACAATCACTTTGTCACTCATGCCTTGACGACCAAGCAGCATCATATAAGTCATATCCTGACGGTTGCTTAGCGTGATATCGATAGGCCATTCTTGACCACCGATTTTTAGCATGGTTTCAATCACACAACGGTGTTCAACTTCGCCGTTAGATGATTTGATTCTTTTACTTGCTTTCAGTTTCGCCTTGCAGCGTACGGTCTCTTCTAGGTGGTAAACATCTGGGTGAAGATCGAACTCAACGAAGTTTTCACCGTCTGTTTTTACACATAGTAGATTGTCTACGTGCAGAGAAGAGGTTTGAGCCCCTGTATCAACACGCGTATGTAGTCCAGTTATCCCTAACTCTGGTAAGCAAAGTGCTTCTGTATTCCCTATGATCATTTTATTGTTCATGTTTTTTCCAATCATGAGTAAACGGCGTTTAATCAGCCTTTGCCACGAGTACGGTTAGCGTTTGGTTTTGCATTTTTCTCGATGAATCCGAAAATCATATCTGCTACATCTTTGCCTGTCGCTTTCTCGATACCTTCTAAGCCTGGAGAAGAGTTCACTTCCATTACAACAGGGCCATTCTTAGATTGTAGAATATCGACACCACATAGGTTTAACCCCATGATTTTAGCTGCATTGATCGCTGTTGCGCGCTCTTCTTTGGTTAGTTTAACCAGTTGAGCTGTACCGCCACGGTGCAGGTTAGAGCGGAATTCACCCTCACCAGCTTGGCGCTTCATTGCTGCAATAACCTTGTTACCCACAACAAAACAACGGATGTCTGCGCCATTAGCTTCTTCAATGAACTCTTGAACCAATATGTTCGCTTTTAGGCCCATGAATGCTTCGATAACGCTTTCAGCTGCTTTGTTTGTTTCTGCTAGAACCACACCGATACCTTGAGTACCTTCAAGAAGCTTGATAACCAGTGGCGCGCCACCTACGTTTTTGATCAAGTCTTGAATCTTGTCTGGGCGGCTAGCGAAACCTGTTTTTGGTAAGCCAATACCTTTGCGAGACAACAATTGTAGTGAGCGCAGTTTGTCGCGAGAACGACTGATTGCTACTGACTCATTGATACAAAAAGTGCCCATCATTTCGAATTGGCGAACAACCGCAGTCCCGTAAAAGGTAATGGAAGCGCCAATACGTGGAATAACAGCATCGTATTGAGGTAGCTCTTCACCCATGTAGCGAATCTTCGGATTGTTACTCGCGATATCTATATCACAGTGCAGCGTGTCGATAACATCGACCTGGTGACCACGTGCTTCTCCAGCCGCTTTTAAGCGAGAAGTAGAGTATAGATTTTCGTTGCGAGAAAGAATTGCGATACGCATGGCGTTTCCTTAGTTAATACCTGATTGGTAACTGCAAATAAATGAGTTGTTAGCTGAGCTTTCAGTTTTTTCTGAGGCTCCTTGCTTGCTTCGGGGCGAACCTTAAGGCTTTTCGTTTAACTAAGAAAACGAATTAAATTTGTCGAGTCGACAACAGAAATTTATCGAATGTGTGAGCTATTGGTACAGCAGGCTTGAGAGGGGATTTGGAATGGAAAAGCGAGTTGAGACCTAACTCATATTGGGGGTAGGAGCCTATTAGGTTGTGCTCAACTCGCGTTAACTCGGTGCTAAAAAGTGTACTAATAACGCCAGTTACATAGCTCTATAAGTGTTCGTAGCGCTTCTCTTTCGAGCTTGCTACAGGTGCTTTTTAACTTATTAAGATAGTATTTTCTCATGGTCATTACTCTCTCTAGTTAGGCTTTATTTACAACCTATGGTTTGTTGCTGACCCGTTCATTATGGTTAATTAAGAGGAACTAGAAAACAGATGGTATTTTTATTGGTTGTTCCTGTTTTTGCCATATCACACTACTTTTTTACGATTGTGTTTTATAATGGGCTTAATTAGGAAGAGTTAGGTTTAAAAGGTTCATTATTTGTCTGATCTAAACATGATGCGTTACTACATGCGGCTAGAGTCGTTCGAGCCAAATATTTCTCACTCCGTGACCTTAACGGAAGTGGCAGACAAGCTGTTTACCAGTTTGCGTCACGCTCGAACCTTGTTAGGTAAGATGCATCAAGCTGAATGGGTAGTGTGGGAACCAAAAGTTGGCAGGAATCAACGATCTAACCTGACCTTACGCTTTAGCAACCAAGAGCTGACGCAACATGTTGCTGGCAAATTGATAGAGCAGGGCAAATACGAAAAAGCCCTCTCGATTCTAGACAATGACCGCGCAATATTTGGTTCTCTCCTCCAAGAAACCTCGGGCGCGACAATGCGTGAAGGGCTGCTGCATGTCCAATTAACCTATAAACGTAAGTTTGAAGACCTGTTTCCGCACCATATTCACCGCAGTAGCGAACGATTTTTGATCAGGCAAGTATTCAGTTGCCTCGTCACTTGTAGTGGTAAAGGCGAGTTGAAGTCTGAGTTGGCGCACCATTGGGAATATGATTCTGATAAGTTAGTTTGGACTTTCTATTTGCGCCCAGGGCTTACTTTCCACGATGGACAGCCAGTTGATGCTAAACAGTTAGTCTCGCTGTTTTCAGCCTTACAAACCTTGCCTTTCTATCAAACAGAGTTAGCTCATGTTGCTTCGGTTTACAGTGAGCAGCCGTTAAGGATCAGCTTTCAACTCACCAAAGCAGATACCGGCTTTGCTGGTTTACTTGCTGGCGTTAAATATTCGATTCAACCCGCAGCGCAAGTGGCCCGTGAACCGTCACCATTAAGTTCTGTGTCCCATGCTGTTATTGGAACCGGCCCATTTAAAGTGATTGAGACCAACAATGAACGAATCAAGCTCGCCGCATTTGAGCACTATTATGGTTGCCGCTCTTTAACCGATGAGGTGACTATCTGGCAGTTTGAGGAATCAATGACGGGCACTGCTCGCTTCGATGAAAGCCAAATGCACGTATCGCCTTATGAAGATTCTTCTTGCTTTCATCAGTTAGGGAAAAGCGATGCGGAACTTGTTTCTGCAGACACAGACGGCCTTCGTAGCCGAGTCGAGGATGGGTGTCTGTTTATTCTATTCAATCAGAACTCAGCGGCTATTCCACTAAATAATGAGCAGCGCAAATTCCTTTCAGAACTGACTAACCCACAAGCGATCTTGTCTCAGTTGGAACATAACAAAGGTCTGTTTAGTGTCTCTTTAGCTCAAAATATACTGCCAAGTTGGCAGAAAATGTATCGAACGCCTTCGAAAGAGGCACAACTGCCGAAAAATATGAGTATTGCGGTTTACGACTATTATGCGTTGTATCGATGTGCGATTTGTGTATCCGACATACTCAAACGGTATGGTGTGGACGTTGAGGTGAACACCTACAGTTTTCGAGAGTTGGCGCAGCTCTCTCAGAGTGGCGAGTTAAAGGAGGACTTGGTGCTGTGTAACTTAAACCTCGATGACAATGCCCCGTCTTCGCTGTTTTCGTGGATGATGAACGATCCTGTTTTGCACTCTGCTTTAGGAGAGATGAACAGCGACTGGCTCAAGCAGCGTTTAGACCATCACAAAGCGTCGGTTGAACTGCCGAATTACTTGGCAGAGTTGGAGCCCGTTGCATCGACGCTGATCTCGGATTATTGGTTAGTGCCTATGTTCCATCACCTACAAACCGTGCGTTTCCAAGGTATTCTGAAGAATGTAGCCATCACGAACTGGGGTTGGCCAGATTTCAAGAATGTATGGTCTGCGGATTAATATTTCTAACTAAATAGATTCACTATTCTTTTCTAGCCGATCTCGGCAGGTACACATATAGCCAAAATATAAGTTACACTAGCCGGTTTACTTTTTAGTTTTACTATGTAAACTAATCAGTGTAGTTTTGCGTTGGGATAGACCCAATGATTAAAGAGATACCAATGAAAAAATATCTATTACCGATTTTAGGAGTACTTGCCGTGGTCGCTATCGTAAGCACAGGTTCACAATCAAACGACAATCTAGATAAGCTTCCGAAGAAGTTTGTTAACAGTGAGTTGGAATACAAATCGGGTATGTCTGATATTTTTTCAATCTTGAAAGCTTACGTGACTGTGGAAAGAAATGAGCCGGTGCCACGAGCTGCATTGCCTCTGATACCGATGACAGCCGAGCAACTGATCGAAGAACAAGACGACGTTGCTTACCGCTTGGGTCACTCTAGCGTGATGATGAAACTGGATGGAAAACTAGTGATGACTGATCCTGTGTTTAGTGATCGCGCATCGCCAGTGCAATGGATGGGGCCAAAGCGCTTCCACCCAACACCAATCTCATTACAAGAACTGCCTGATATTGATGTGGTAGTGATCAGCCACGATCATTACGACCATTTAGACAAAGGTGCCGTAAAGGTATTAGCAGACAAAGTAGGGACATTTTTGGTGCCACTCAGAGTCGGTGCTCTACTAGAAAAGTGGGGCGTGGATAAAGCAAAGATCATTGAGTTGAACTGGTGGGAGTCAGCAACCGTTGCTGATATCGAGTTCACTTTGACGCCGACACAACATTTTTCTGGGCGTGGCTTACTTGATCGTGACCAAACATTGTGGGGGAGTTGGGTCATTAACGCTTCAGATAAGAAAGTCTTCTTTAGTGGTGACTCTGGTTACTTCAACGGCTTTAAAGAGATTGGTGAGCGTTTCGGACCGTTTGATTTAACCATGGTTGAAACGGGCGCGTATAATTCACTCTGGGCGGATATTCATATGTTCCCAGAGCAAAGCGTTCAAGCGCACATTGACCTTAAAGGTAAGGTGATGATGCCAATCCACAACAGCACGTTTGACCTTTCTATGCACGATTGGCAAGACCCAATGGAGCAAGCACTGACGATAAGCAAAGAGCGAGACGTGCAAATGGTGAGCCCTGTGATGGGTGAACGCCTGGTGATCGCAGAGCCAGTACCTGTTCAAGCATGGTGGAAACTAGCATCGAATTAGAGCTGTTACCTAATTAGAACTGGCATCTAATTAAAACGGTCATCTAAGTTAGAGGTAGCCATACCGCTAATCTATATCAAATCAGCTCATACAAAAAACGCCACCGATCGTACGATTCGGTGGCGTTTTTTTCATCTTTCTAAAGATCGGCTTTGTTTCAAAGAGCCGATCTATTTCTAATCACTCATTCTCTAGATCAGTTTTCTAGATTGTGAGCCATCTTGCTCGCGATTTTTCGAAACTGTTCTAACTCATCGTCGGCCATGCCTTTGGTCATTCTCTTCAGCATTTCACGATCAATATTCGCGACCTTATTCATGATCTCTTGACCCTTATCGGTCAGAACCAATAACTGGCTGCGCTTGTCTTCGGGATTAGGCGATTTCTTCACAAGTTCCTGACTGATCAACGCGTTAACGAGCCTAGTGACTTGCGCCTTATCGCGGTTTAGGAAGTGTGCAATATCAATAGAAGTACATGGAGACTTCTTGGTAATGATCTTCATTACACGAATATTCATTGGCGCGATGTCAGAGTCCAAACTCTCAATCTGTTCACTCATTTGACGTTTCAAAGAGTGTACCAAACGAAAGATGGATTCTAGCGATGTGTTATCAGACATAAACGATCCTTAGAAATCTAGTTGACAATATCAACCACTTTATTTATAGTTGACATTATCAACTTAATTGTTCGTAAATTCAAGACGGGAATATAGATATGACGATTCAAGCAACATTAACGCTAACTCTTCCTGAGCAAAAAGCCACGCCTGTATTGCACAAAGCTTTGGTCATGATGAGTTTAATGCTGACGATTGGCGGCAGTTTAACAGCGGTTATGACTTACATGAATGTCGGGTTTGGTGAGGAATTCATCAGCAATTGGCTATCATCGTTAGCGCTTGCTGTCGTGATTATGATGCCAATCGGCATGGTGATGATGACTTTGGTGACTAAAGTCACTGCTAAGGCGTTGCCCAATTACGGCGAGAAAGCTCGCAACCTAATCGTGGGATTGATTATGGCTTTTATCATGGAGTCCATCATGGCATTTGTAACAGCGGCAAATAATATTGGATTTTCGGATACATCGGCGTTTACCAGTGGATGGTTTAATGGATTTATTGCTGCGCTTCCTATTGGCCTTACGATCATGGTCGTGATGTCGATGACGGTTAAACCTAAGCTCGAACGATTCATGAAGAGCTAGCCAAAATACTTTTTAAGCATTGTAGGAGATCCACATGACAGCATTCACAGGCAAACACAATAACTACCGTATCACTATCGAAGAAGTGAACATCAAAGAAGATCGTGAACTGCAAACCATGCAGTTTGAAATTGAAGACAGAGAAAACATGTTCGCGATTGTTGAGAAGATCAAACAAGACAGCGGCTTAGACGAGCAATCAGCAACGCGACTAGGGGTGAGCATTCGATTACTCGGCCCAATGATGATGCAAGATAGAAAGCACCCTCTGTTTGTTGATTTCATGCCTCATTTCAGAAACTTCATGCAGAATCTGAAGAAGACGTTGAAAGGGCAGTAAAGCCTAATCATCAGTAATACATCGAAAAGCCAGTAACCAACTTACTGGCTTTTATGGTATTTAAATCAAAATGATTTCAGTTGTTTGCGTCTAGAATATGCGAAAATTGATGGCTTAATTTTCGGCGTTGCTTCGTTGTTGAATTGTCTATTCAAGCTTCAATAAATCCGATATTATACTGGTCATAAAACTAAAGGTGGTATTATATGACAAATGTATTTAAGCAAGCAGCTGAAGAATTGCTAAGTCGCCGCGTTGCGGGAACTAAAGCACCAAGATTAGACGAACAGTACCGTCCGAACAACTTGGAAGATGCCCTGAAGATCCAATCATCAATGATCGATCTCAAGAGCGACAAGGTCGGTGGTTGGAAGTGTTTACTTCCTCTGGCTGAAGACAAGTTTGTTGTTGCACCTATCTTTTCGGGTAGCGTTCAACAAGGCGAAGTTTGCGAACTGTTTGCAGACAACGACGTAGTGCGCGTTGAGCCTGAAATTGCATTTACGCTTGCTAAGAGCCTGCCTGCAAGCCAAGAAGGTTACAGCGAAGAGCAAATCAATGAAGCGATTGGTTCTTGCCATATGGCTCTTGAGTTAATGCAATCTCGCTTTGCTGATGACAGCGGTGCCGAGTTCTATGAAAGACTTGCTGACGGCCTAGTAAACCAAGGCTTGTTCATAGGCCCTGAGATTGATCGCGAAAAAGCGTTCACTTCTGCTGAGATCAGTATTGAAGTAACTCAAGGCGAGCAAGTTCAAGCATTCGACGGTAAGCATCCGAATACACTGGCACCAAGCCCTATCTACTGGCTGATTAACTACATGACTCGTCGTGGTGTTGATTTCCAAGCGGGTGAAGCAATCATCACGGGTTCTTACTGCGGTATCGTGGAGATGGGCTTCGATAAGCCAACGACCTTCCACTACGAAGGCATTGGTGAATACCAAGTGACGTTCCAACAAAAAAACTAAGTAAGAAAAAAGCTAAATGAGCAACAGCACTAAGCAGGCAAAAGCTAGCTTCTGTGTAAAAGCTATTTGTTCTCGAAAAGCTTTCTGTTCTCAAAAGGCTATTTACTGGTGAGTAAATAGCCTTTTCTATTATGTGATGTTCAATAGTGTGCCTATCACTTTGCATTAAATTGGGCGTTTAGACGTCTAGACGTTGACAAGTTCTAAGTGTGACATTAGTCTCTCTTCTCCCTGTTCTATTGCGTTGTCGTTCCATGTCTAATTCGAAAAATTCTAATGCTGTAATTGCACCTTCTGCAGTTGCACTTATCCCTCTGATTGTTTTCCTTTCGCTGTTTATTGGCGTAGGTACGTACTTGTCGTTGCAAGGCGTCGACTTTGCGTTCTATCAGCTTCCAGCTCCGATTGCGGCTTTGCCTGCGGTGATGTTGGCGCTGTTACTAAGCAAAGATAAATTGAACCGTGCTATCGAGCAATTCCTGAGTGGAGTCGGTCACAAAGACATTATTGCAATGTGTATGATCTACCTGTTGGCGGGTGCTTTTGCGGCTGTGGCTAAAGCGTCTGGTGGCGTTGACGCGACCGTAAATCTAGGGTTATCGGCGATTCCAACAAGCATGATCCTACCGGGTATCTTCTTAATTTCAGCTTTCATCGCGACAGCAATGGGCACCTCAATGGGCACTATCGCTGCGGTTGCCCCTGTGGCACTAGGCATTGCAGATTCAGCAGGCATGAGCATTCCACTGACGGCTGGTGTTGTTTTAAGTGGCGCGATGTTTGGTGACAACCTTTCTATCATCTCTGATACCACGATTGCCGCGACTCGCTCGCAAGGCTGTGAGATGAGAGACAAGTTTAAAGAGAACATCCGCATTGCACTGCCTGCTGCTCTTATCGCGATTGTTATCTTTGCTTTCAACAGCACGGCAACTCAAGTGCCTGAAACGGGCCCAATCGAGTGGCTGAAAGTCCTTCCGTACATCACTATTTTGATTCTTGCTGTATCGGGTATGAATGTATTCGTTGTGCTGACGATTGGTATCTTGCTGGCGGGTGGCGTGAGCCTAGGTTCTGTTGAGAACTACGGTATGACGGATTACGCTCAAGATATCTACGCAGGCTTCGGCAACATGCAGGAGATCTTCTTACTGTCGATGCTGATTGGTGGTTTGAGTGAGCTAATGCGTCGCCAAGGTGGATTGGCGTTTCTGACTAACTTAGTGAGCGGTTTGATTCGTGCGTTTGGTTCTTCACACTCTAAGCAAGCCAATGGCCGTGCGAGTGAGCTCGGTATTGCTGGCTTGGTATCAATGGTGAACCTATGTACGGCAAACAATACGGTAGCGATTATTGTATCTGGCAGCGTGGCTCGCCAATTAGCTGAAGAAAATAACGTGTCTCCACGTCGCTCTGCCAGCTTATTGGATATCTTCTCTTGTGTGATTCAAGGCGTACTGCCTTATGGTGCGCAGGTGTTGCTATTAGGTTCAGTATTTAACTTGTCTCCCTTGGATATTGTGGCTAACTCTTACTACTGTTTTGCTCTTGCGATCGTGGCTGTGGTAGCTGTGTTTATCAAGCATCCAGCGCGCCAAGTAGCTAACGCTTAGTACCAACTTATCAAGCTTAGTCATCATTGATTTCGATAGAAGGCTCCGTAAGGAGCCTTTTTTGTGCCTGTTCCGAATGGGCAGACAATTAAGGCTTGATTTGAGGTTAAAGAAAACCGCCTGTGAATGAAGGCGGTTTTGAATTTAGTTAAAGCAGGTTCTCAAGTTCATTCGCGGACGCGACATTGGCATAGCCAAAGCTAAGAGCAGCCATAAATGCAGCGTGGACATGCGCTGCTGGCACGGTAATACCGTTGAATTCCATATCTAACGTTGTGCAAGCGTCATGCGCTACATGGCACTCATAGCCTAAATCGGTAGCTGCGCGAGTTACAGCATCAATACACATGTGGCTCATTGCGCCGACAATGATCAGTTTTTCAATTCCTTTTGCCTTCAGTACTTCGTTCAGCTCTGTTTCTCTAAAGCTGTTGATCTGATGTTTTACAATCACAGGTTCACCTTCTTGAGGTGCGACACTGTTGTGGATTTGAGCACCGTTTGAGCCCGGTAGGAAGAAGGGCGCCTCATTGGTTGGGAACTCATGACGAACATGAACAATAGGAAGCTGTTTCTTTCTAAATACAGTGAGTAGTTGAGAGCCTTTTTGGGCTGCTTTTTCTGTCTCAGACAGCGCCCATTTCGCTCCCTCGTATGAAGGGAAGTAGTCATTTTGAATGTCGATAAGTAGTAGTGCAGTGTTCGTCATAGTCCATACCTTTGTATTTAGTGTATTGCGGTGTAGGAATATTATGAATACTCTGTATTTTTTATCGCACGTCAAAAATGACAGACTATATGGCAATAGTGACAAAATCAGTGATGGTCGAAATCATCGACTATCCAGGTTCTCTTCAGAGTGCAGTGTTCGGGGTGAAAGAGTTTCTTCAGATGGCAAATTCTCTTGAACCTTCGGCTGAGAAGACTCAATTCAACGTTCAGATCCAAGCGCATGACAGTGTTAGCGTATCGAACGCCGATATCATCATACTCCCACCGAATTTAGATGGTTGTTACTATCTAGAGCCGAGTGACGCCTTGCTTGAGTACCTGATTGAGTCTCACCAAAGGGGGGCGATCCTTTGCTCAGCTTGTGCAGGCGTGTTCATTTTGGCAAAAACAGGTTTGTTAGAAGGGCGAACCGTGACCACGCACTGGCAAGCGCAGCAGAAGTTTACGGAGCTTTACCCACATATCGCAGTCGATATCGACAAAATCTTGATTGATGATGCGGATGTGATGACCGCTGGTGGTTTGATGTCGTGGATGGATCTCGCTTTGTTTATCCTGACCAAATACACGACACCGACCAACACTCGTAATCTAGGTAAATATTTGGTGCTTGATACGGGGGTGAGAGAGCAACGTTACTATCAGAGCTTTGTGCCGAACTATGCTCACGGCAATGAAAAAATTGTGTCGGTGCAGCGTTTTATTCAAATGAACCATCACCTTTCGTTGTCTCTTGATCAATTGGCTGAAGAAGCGTTTATGACTCGAAGAACCTTTATTCGTCAATTTACCAAGGCGACCAGTTTTACGCCGATTAACTATATCCAACACGTACGTATTCAAAGTGCATGCGAGTTATTGGAAAGCTCTCATAAACCGGTTGAGCAGATCAGCTACCTAGTTGGTTATGAGGACGTAAATAGCTTCCGTAAGGTCTTTATGAAAATCATTGGCTTAACACCATCAAGATTTCGTTCTAGATTTCTCTCTGAGGAATGATTTTAATTAGTTACCATTCCTCAGGCTTATCGAATCATACTGTCAGTGATTATCTTGGAAGGACTTAATTCAGATTATTAGTCACGAACTCTTTGTTTCTGACCATTAGCCACATCAGGCCGCCTAACGTACCGACGGATAATTGAATAAAGCCTAGGTTTTCAATCAGTGAATCTGGGCGGATTGAAACTAACACCATGCCAAGCGAACCACAAATCATGCTGAAGAACTGTATCAGTGCGACGGCAGAGCCCGTGTCATGATCTTGTTGATTCAACATCAAGTTGGTACCCGGTACTCGCATGATGATCGCCATTAATGTCGCTGGTGCCGCGATGAACATGAAGAACCAAGGGGATAGGTTGCCAATGGTTAGAGTGAAGATTCCCGCAAGCGCTAATAAAGCAAAACATCCTGAGATGACCTTTTGAACCGGCATTCGGTAGGACAACTTCATGTAAATTGTTGGACCAAATGAGGCGCACAATGCGTTGAATGCGAACGCGTAACTAAACTGTTGTTCGGTCAATCCAAAGTGATTGATGTAAATATAAGACCCTGCCGCAAGAAAGCCCATCAATGCCATCGGAATGATAGAGAAAATGACCAGTAGTTTGACGAACGAGCGGTTTTTCATGACCACGCCCATTCTTCCCCATGAGCGGAACACAGAACCTTGGTATTTGGTTTCGAGAGTTTCTCGATAACAGCAAGCCAATACTGACGCAAATGCACCAAAAACGGCGAGGGTGACGAACATCATTCGCCAAGAAGCAATTTGCAGTAGAAAGGCACCAAATACGGGCGCGACCATTGGTGCGATGATCACTAGCGACATAATAGTCGCCATGATCTTTTCGCGTTCTCGCCCCTCATAAAGATCTTTCACAATGGCGGTGGCAATAACAGTGATGGCACTACCTGCAAACGCTTGGAAGACGCGAGCGCCAATCAATTGCTCGATGCTGTTGGTCATTGCGCAGATTACGCTCGCGACCATATAGCTTGCTAAGCCAATTAATAAGATAGGCTTACGGCCAAATTTTTCACTCAGCGGTCCCCAGAACAACAGGCCTACAGCATAAGTCACGAAGTAGCTGCTTAGGGTTAGGTTAACCATCGATTGATCGGTATTGAATACCTCGACCATTTGTGGAAGTGCTGGCAAATACAGGTCGATGGTCAATGGAGGAAACGCACTGATGATGACGAGGAAAAATAGCATACCGGTCTTACCCAGTACTGGTTGTGGTTTCTTCAAGGTCTCTCCTCGTTATCCCAAGAAAAGATTTCTAATGGATGTGATGTTGTGTTTCAGAAGGCATAGGCATGTCAGACATGTAGAATGGATTCGCTAAAGAAGGTGGCGAAAGTTTCTGGGATATTGTCTGAGCGCTTAATTGTATTACAAAATATTATCACTCTTATAGCTAATGAGTTCAACCAGTTAGTGAATCGGTTAGATTGTAATGTTAAGCGATAGATTGTAGTCGCTGTGAATCAATGTTTTATCTTTTTCTTGGGCGCTTTTCTACCAAACCATTGCGTTCTAAGCCGCGTCTTACGCTGCTGCATAGTTTACCAAAACGGCGTAATTCTTCGAAATTAGGGCCTTGGCCGATTGAAATACTGTGCTCCCAATACATTAACTCACTGTCGACCATCTCTAGTAGTTTCTTAGAGCAACCCGAGCAGTTTCCTTTTGGCCCACAGATAAACGTCTCCGACTCGTAAAGTGGGAGTTCGTTTTTTACTTCTTCGATGAGATTCAACATCGCCGAGTTTAAGTCTGGCTTCTTATTCGTGAGTGGTTCCAAGCTTAGTGCTTGAGGCGCCATCAAAGAAGAAGTTTGTGTGTTGTGGTGCAAATTCAAAGCAGCTGATGACATATCAAAGGCCTCAAGGAGAGAAGACGGTGGGCATGCTACTCTTCACAACAAAGTGAATCTTGATGTAGTGCAATAAGCGTCGAGATATACCCAAAAGAGGTAGGAGCCACAAGCGGTGTGACTCCTTTTTTAAAGCTCGGTACTAATGAGAGGTTTAAAACTCAGCGTCGAACTGGAACTCCATCCACTCTTTGTTGACTGGGTGGTGTAGCGCAAGTCTTTCTGCGTGTAGGTGCAGTCGGTCAGCTTTATTGCCATATAGGCCATCACCCACGATAGGCATGTTAAGCCCTTCTTGGTGTGAACAGTGAACACGTAATTGGTGTGTGCGGCCAGTTTTCGGGTGCAAATAAACCTTAGTGGTGTCTTGGTTTCGCTCAATCACTTCCCACTTAGTTTCAGCTGGCTTGCCGTGTTCGAAGCATACAATCTGACGAGGACGGTCATACAAGTCACCACGCAATGGCAGTCGAATATAGCCTTCATCTTGGCCTAGCACACCTTCAATCATTGCGACATATCGCTTCTCAACTTCACGAGTAATGAACTGCTTCTGTAAGCTTTTGTTCGCACGTCGTGTTAAAGCAAATATCAGAATGCCAGAGGTCGCCATGTCCAAGCGGTGGATAACAAATGGCCCTTCAACATCGGGATGCATTTCTTGAACGCGTGTGTAGGCGGAATCTTTAATGTTTTTACCCGGTACGGACAGAAAACCTGCTGGTTTGTGTACTACAACGATGTGTTCATCTTGGAACAGGATATCGAGGTCTTTTCCTTCTGCTGGGTTATCTAGCAATGGGTTGGGGTCGACTTCCAGACCTTTCATCATGTGGCCTAAAATCGGTACACATTTGCTTTGGCAAGAGGCGTAGTATTTCTTGTGTTTGCGAATTTCAGATTTCGGTGAACGGCCCCACCAAAACTCAGCCAGTGCCAGCGGTGTATATCCGTTCAAATACGCATATTGCAGAAGTTTTGGCGCCGCGCATTCACCAGAACCGGCTGGTGGAATCTTGTTTGGTGTATTTTCAAAGATCTGGTTAAGGTCTTCGACATTGCCTTCCGCATTTTGGAAAGCGTATTGTGAAAACAACTTGTGTTGGAGCTGATGAGAGATGCGTGCTCTTTGCTCTTTGAGTTCCGCTATTTGAGTCGTAAATACGTCAACTTTACCTTGAAGCTCATTCAGAGTTTGTTCCCAGTTGAGTTTAAGGTACTTCTGCTGATTCTTGTCGGCAACACTGGCTTTGTTTAGTTCGTCATTTAGCTCTTCGAAAGCTTGCTCATCAAGGTTTTCTTTGCCTTTTTCACGTTGTTCTTTACGTATTTTTCGGCCTTCTATAATCAATAGACGCTGGGCTTCAATCTCTTGCTCTGCCTTTGCTTTCTGTTGTGCTAATTGTTCACACAGTTCAACGTAATCAGCGTTTGCTTGCAGCGCTTTAAATTTCGCATTAACAGCCATCATGTCGGCCGTGTCTTGATGGAAAAAACTGTCGCTGCTGAGCATGTCGAAGACTGGCGGTACAAAGTGAGGTAATAAGTTTTGATCAGCGATTTTACCAGAGAAAGCAGAGAAGTAACCCAATTCACCTTCTGGACTTCTTACTAACAACACACCAAACATTTTGCCGCGACCAGCGTCAGAATCCAGTCCGAAGTCATGTTGCCAGTCGGTTTGAGTTTCTAGATATTGTTGAAGCTGATGAGAAGCGATTTCACACAGTGCGTGTGGTTCATAATAGAACGGGAAGGTGAAACGCTCAGGCAACGAATATGACTCGATCGGCTGTTGAAAGCGAGTGAAGCAATGCTCAGGTGTGTGGCTGTTTTCTGAGTCGTGCGTTGGTTTGGATGAGTGCATATTGTCGTCTTACTACTTATATCTTGGTGATAAATGGTTGTGAGTCTACTGTGTATGTTTAAAGGCTTTAAACACAGTACAAGGCGGCGATTCTACTCTTTATCGAAAAGCGCCTCAAATAAGAAATGGTTCTATTACTGGATAGCTAAGCGAGATGGTTAACATTGAACCCATGAGCTATGGCTTGAACTTCATTAATTGATGAGTAACTTCTCGTTTTTAATCATAGACAACAATTTAACAAACGAAGGGTGGTAGCCTTGCCGCCTTCTTGTTCAACCTAAGGTAACGTTATGATTCCACTCAATACTTCGATTGTATCTGGTGTCGCTATTTCAGAGATCGACGGACAAATGAAAATGCTACTTATGAAGCGTGTGAAGGGCGAGTTTTGGTGCCATGTCGCAGGCTCGATTGAAGCAGGTGAAACAGGCTGGCAGGCTATCGTGCGCGAGTTTGAAGAAGAGACCCAAATTAAAGTGGAAGCCTTGTATAACGCGCAGTTTCTGGAGCAGTTTTACGAGGCTCACGTTAATGTGATTCAGCTCATCCCTGTGTTTGCGGTGCTATGCCCACCCAACCAAGCGATTGAACTGAATGACGAGCATACGGAGTACCGTTGGTGCAATTTAGAAGAGGCAAAAGCGTTAGCGCCATTCCCCAACCAACATGCTGTCTACGATCATATCTGGTCGTATTTTGTCGATAAGCCAGTCAACCCGCTTTACCGAGTGAAATTGAACTAATACTGGTTGTTTAAGATCTAGGACCTACCAAGGTAAGGGGATAAAAAGGCGCTCACTTGTGTTTGGCATAACCCCACATCCACCTTCACGCCGTGCGATTCAAGGATCGCAACACCACGACCATTATTACGAGGGTCTGGGTCTAGCATCGCCACCACTACGTGTTTCACACCGGCTTTAACTAATGTATTGGCGCAAGCGGGAGTTCTGCCGACAAATGAACATGGCTCTAAAGTTACGTAAGCGGTAACGCCTTCCATTGCTCCGTCCGTTTCGCTGTCATAGCCATTCAGTGCTTCAACCTCGGCGTGGTTTCCACCGACTTTTTGCGTATATCCAACAGACACCACTTTATCGTTCCTAACCAAAACACAGCCTACAGGCGGGTTTGGTTGGCAATCAGGTAAGGCTTGGCGCGAAGCTTCGAGTGCTTGCTGCATGTATTGTTGGTTCATGGTCGTTACTCAGTATGACGAGAGAGCGTAGCAGCTAGTCGCCACGCGCGGTTGATGATTTGGTTAGTTACTAACTTACTCAGCTAGCAAGCTAACAAGTGGGGCATGTTCGATCTGATTCGGTTTTTAGTCAATGGTTTTAGCGTTTGAATTCGAAAGTTAGTTCACTGTGACTAGTCGTTAACTTCGACCAATGAGTTAACCAGTTTTTAGATTGTACTCTTTGATCAAAGATATCTCGGTTACGCTTTGGGTTAGGTGTGATTTGCAAATCAAACAAACTCTCTAAACCAAAAGACGAAATACACTCGATGTCTCCAGTTAGGCTCTGTTTTAAGGCGACTGCGGTCTCTTTCTCTGGCCAGTAACTCATCGCATCTAATGAGCTTTGGTAAGGTTCATCCCCATTTCTGGTGTGCATGCAGGCTTGATTGCGAACTTGCCAATTCAGTTCAGGTAACCGTTGCTTAAGCAGAGCCTCGTATCGAAGATCCGATTCGTATGAGGTATCAATGGTATCAAAGTAGATCACATCAATATCATTGAGTGGAGTCGGGGAGGCATGACCATGTAGGTGATCCCAAACGAGGTTTCTCACAAAGCCCGCAGCAACATAGCACTGCGGTAAACCCAGCTGAGCGACACAGTCTAAAATCTGCATTCGTAAGGGATCTTGTTTGATCAACGTGACGATACTGTTGGCTAGCGGGTCAATCATTATGATGTCGGAACATCGGTGATTTGGTAGTGACGTGTCACGTTCTTGGATATGTCACCCCATTGAGAAGCTTTTACTCGCTGTTGGTGCGCTTCAAATGCTTCTCGATTCGTAAACTCTTCATAAACTTCAAAGCGATTTGGTTGAAGGGTACTTTGACTAATTCGAAACACGATACAACCAGGTTCTGCCAACGTGAGTTCTTTGTGTACAACCAAGGCTTGGATGACTATTTCGAGATCGTTGTCTGGCACTAGAATATGCCCTTGTAGAATTGTTTTACTCATTATTACGTCCATTTAATTTTGTCAATTACGGCTTTTTTCTATCAAAAGCTCTATCCGTTGCAAACATAATCCCATTTTGAGTTTGTAACGTATAGGCTAATGTGAATAAAAACGTGTAACCCAAACTTACTGCAGGTTACGCTGTCACTTTAGGCGGTGACGGTAAGAAAATCTTGGGAACTAAATTCGTGTTAGTCCGGTCTACTTAATACGTATCATTGAACTGTATTGATACTGAAATGAATTTGTCATCTGCGAAAACTAACCTTAATTTCGAACAGCAGCTCATTAGATTAAATTGAGTCATGGTTGATATCTAGGTCATACTTTGATGTAAATGGTACTCAGAACTCTATATATTTTGTGATTTGTATCATTGAACTAGGCGTCAAACACCGTTAGATTCGAATAGTTGGTAATAAAAATAGCTCATGAAGAGCAGTTATAGAAAAGGAAATATCTCTTATGAAAAAAATGAGAAGAGCACAGCTTCATCGCGTTCGTATCCAATACTGGAAAGACACGTCAAAAGAAGCATCAAAGAAATAAGCTTTAAATCGTAAAGCTTTAAAAACTTAAAAACTGAAACAAATGTAAAACGCAACAAACTGATTTCATTAGCACTCTCAAGGACCTTCATCTGGTCGGCGACTAAAGAAATCATCCCCCAAAGAGCTGACAGGCATCAAAAATGCAATCCAATGTCAGCTCATTAATACCTCTATTCGTTTATCTTCCTCCGTAAAACCTGTTACCCCAAACTAAAACTTGTTTATCTCTTGGTTCTGTCTACCGGGTCGCATCCCTGTACTTGTTAAAGCTCTGATAATAAAAGCTCCCGATTTCTCAGAAGCTTTGGTTTGGATATCTTATGTGACTGCCTGATAAAAGTTCGCGCTTGGGATATGACGCTAGCTAGCGTTGGAATAGCGTCTTCAAGCTAACATCGTCGGTTCTATTCAATTTAAGGCTCAGAAGATAGCCACCTACACCAATCAGTACGTAAATACTTAAAGATAAAACAGGTGCTTCTGCAAGCACGCTGAATGGGTTACTTGCTATGAGCACATTCATTGGCAGTGATGCGATGAGAGATAGGAAGTCGTTGATGCCGTAGAAGCCAAATACAGCGACAGAGAGGAACTTAATCGCATAGCTTGAGATAAAAATGACAAGCAATGGAGAGTTTACCAGTTGTGAAATTGCCAGAGTTACTGTTGCCAATGGCAATAAAACCAGTGCAACTAACATCATTCGTCCAAAGAACACAATCCAGTTGCTCATCACATAAAACAGAGATTGCTGCTCAACCAATAGCGCCAGTTGTTGCTCACTTGAGACGTTCAATATCCAGAATAGAAAATCTGCGAACAGCACTAACAATGCACAGATAGCCGGAATAACCACTAAACCGAAGCCTAGCTTCACGCCGTGAGTCATTGCATTGGATACCGGCATACTTCTCCAAAACATTGAACTGCCTTCTTGGCGTTCTTTACGCAGTGTTTTAGGGATATATAGCGTCGACAGGATCAGTGAAATAAGGCCCGCGCCAAAGTAGATCACTGAATTGAGATCTTGTGCGAACTCTCTGTGGATGTCGCTCACGTCACCATTCACTTGCATTTCAAAGAAAAACTCATGTTGCGCTGCGCCATTAAAGAACAGACCAACGAACAGTAAGAAACCACATAACGCGACAAACAGAGGCAATCGAGTGTTAACTTTGTGCTCGATGAGTTCTTTTTCTAGCATGTAAAAACTTGGATGCATTACGCCTTCTCCATCTGTGTTGCAAGGAATAGATCTGCGAGACCAACGTTATAGGTGTTACCCAGTGACTCAACCTGCGCTTTGTATTGACCTTCCAATAACCACTTAGTAGTGCCTAGCCCTGATTGTGAGGTCAGTGGGTTGAATCTCTGAATCTCGCTTGAATAGTTGTTTGCGACTTCAATAATGAAATAATCGTTTTCAATGTCTTCCATGCTTTTCTGCAAAACACAGTGACCTTGTTTCAGAATCAACACATCAGTTAATAGGTGTTCGATCTCTGAAACCTCGTGGCTTGCAATGATCATGGCGCGTTCACCATCATAAAACCACTCTAATAAATGACGATAAAAAGTATCGCGGTACAGCAAATCTAAGCCCAGCGTTGGCTCATCTAAGATCAGCACTTGAGTGTCGGTCGCGATGATGACCGCAAGGTGAAGTTGTACCTTCATTCCCTTAGAAAGCTGCTTAATAGTAGAAGATAGATTTATGTTGGTGCTACTTAATACCTGCTCTGCTTTTTGCCTGTTGAAGCTAGGATGCACACCTTGGGTATATCTAAGAAGTTGTTTCACTGTCATCCATTCTGGCAACACGTTCACATCTGAAATATACGATAAGTGCTGCATGAGCGCTGCGTGCTGGTGGATAGGGTGGTAGCCATTCACCTCTATTTCGCCTTGATAGTTGTGACCACCAAGCAGTGATTTGATCAGAGTCGATTTACCCGCGCCATTGTGGCCCAGCAGACCAAGAACTTGACCTGGCTTTAGCTCAAAGCTGATGTTCTCGACACCCACTTGATTTGAATAGGTTTTGGTTACGTTTTTCACGGAAAGTAAAGTACTCATGACTTGTCCTTTATATGTTGTGCTAGCTGTTTCACGAGTTCTTCGACACTCATATCAATGATGCCTAGCGTCTCAGCGATGGCTGGGATCTGTGTGTTGATGAATGACTGGTGTGCAGACTCTTTCAATTTTTGAAGTGCCCCTTCGGCCACATACATGCCTTTGCCGCGTTTTTTCTCTACCAAGTCTTCATCCACCAGTAACTGATAGCTTTTCATGACAGTAAGGTGGTTGATCTTGAGATCGGCAGCAACCGCACGCACAGAGGGTAATGCTTGTTGCTCTAACCAAACACCTTGAAGAATTTGGTCACTGATCTTTGCGGCAAGTTGCCTAAAGATCGGTTGGTCGTCTTTCCATTCGGTCATAATTAAAACTGCATGGTGATATACATATGTATAACACTAAACTATTTATTAGAATTGGCAAGCTCTTTATTGGTATGAGAGGGAAACGAATAGAAGTGCTAACGGTAAAATACAGAACGCGGGAAAGATGTTGAAGTCGCGGTCATTTCGCTTCGGTTTATCTTTGGATGTTAATTTGGTAGCTGTTGGTGGTTCGATGAAAGGTTATGTAATACTTTTCCTGTGAGCTCTGAAATAGTTATCGTTTTATGACTAATTTCAGTTGCCTTAATTGAGCTCACAGGTGGTTAAGATCGATAAAGCGATCAGTAGATTGTACTTTGAGGTCTGCTGTATAAGTAACCTTGATGCAAGTTGTAGCCAAGTTGACACAAGATGTATTGTTGTCTGCGAGTTTCGACACCTTCGTAAATCATGGTGATGTTTGATAGGCGCCCAATTTCTGAGATGTTGAGCAACACGCCTTGATGGTGATCCCCAGACTCAATGTCTTTGACAAAACAACGGTCCAGTTTCAAGTAGGTTGGGTCAATAGTGCTAATGATTTCGATGTTATTGTTTCCTGTACCAAAATCATCTAATGCGATCGTAATTCCCAACTTTTTGATCTCTTTGATGTTATCTATAACTTCACATCCGTAGCCGATATTGGAGTATTCGGTTATTTCGACAACAAATTCGTTCGCTTCCATCGCCATTAAGTGCTCTTTAATCTTCGTAAAGTTGGCACCGACTAAAGAGCTAGGGCAGACATTAACGCCATAAATTTCGTGGCTATTGTGTAACTTGGCATTTCTGACCGTTTCAATGATCAAAATAGTATGGAAAGTGAGTAAATTGGTACGTCTCATTGTGTCGATGAAGCTTAAGACCCCAACGTTACGGACTCGAGTCAACAGCTCATAATATAAAACGCTGTTGTCTTCAGTGTTAATGATGGGTTCCTCTTCACAGGAGATATGCCTCCAACGAAGCAGGTATACGACGAAGCCAATAATATAAGAGTGATATAGAAGTGCTGCTAGCAGCAGTGATAGTATGATCCACAATGCGACGATGTCATCGCTGTAGAACGTAATGGATGCACCTGTAGGCAAAGAGGCTTGATAAATCGACTGACTATTTCCACCTAGATTCAAAATATAGTAACCATCCTTTTCGATAGTTACTGAATCAATAAGCAGTGGGATTAACGAATTTCTGTAGCGTGCTTCGATAGCGCGCTTAGCAATACGAGCGGTGAGATCAATATTTTGCTCAGGGAGCACGAATCGTGAATAAGCGAAGTCCAAGCTATTGTAAAATTCGTCAATTTTATCGAGCTCCACTCTTTTTGAGCGTGTGGTGGAGATGTAGCATGAGCCGGAGGGGGTCGTCATCACAATCGAATCAAGATTGAGAGAATGTCTCATCGCGTGTACAGAACCATCGCTTCCGCAGCCATAATTCATGATCTCTTCTACTATAAGCTTAGTGTTTTCACTGTATTCGTCTGCAATCTTTGTCGTGTAAAGGATTTGGAAAAGGTAAACAACGAACAAGAAAAATGCAGAAACTGTGAATACAACGACCAGAGCTCTGATGAAATCTCGGTGGTAAGTGTTGAACATCAGCTTTAACATTTTGATGTGGTTTGGCTTAAATTTGTTGATATTGTACTTTGGGGTTATGCGGTCTGCTGAGCTTTTATCGAGATCAATAAAGTAACCCACTTTATAAAGATTAGAGATAAGTTCATTGTCGTTATTCACTTTTGCTTTCTTGCAGAGATTACGATACTTCTTTCTTATTGAAGCGATAATGTTTTTTAATGCGTATAGGCTGAACTCTTCATCAAAATGTGCTTTAAAAGATTCTTCAACATCTCTCGCGGATTGCGGGTTTGATATTGATGAGTTTTCAATTAAGTATTTAAATACGAAACTCTCTTTACTATTTAGACTTTCCTCTGATATCTTATTACTGTTTCTTTTTATATAGATCTTTTCTTCATTATAAATAAGTTGCAAGCTCTCATTATTGTTGTTTATATTGAAAGAACAGTGCATAGCTCAACTCCTAGGCGATCGTTGTTATATTTTCGTGATTGATGTGTAGTGACTGGGATTTTCATTCAACCCAAGAGTCCTTTCTAAATAACATAACTAAAATGTCACCATTCTCTCTCAAGATGTTGATATTAATCGCAGAATTCTGATTTTAATGAAAGGTTATGGAGATGTTCATCCAAAACCTGAATTTATAAATAAAAGCCGATGATTTACAAGGGATAAAGAGGATTTATCCATTTGTTTTAGCATTTATCCATTTCTCGCGTTACATTTTCCGCTTTCATGTCGATATTTAGGGTTTGCTAATTTAGATGTTGTGTCTATTATCAAGGTTTATTGTTATGTGAGATTTATCAGAAATTTTCAAGATAAAATTAATTTATTAATATTTACATTACTAATTAGGATGTATGAAATTTAAGCTAATACTTTAAACATACTAGTTTTACGGTATTGATTTAAATATAAATATATTTTGTGTGGGTAATTTATAAAAATGGATTTGAAGGGGTTTTATTGGTTGGAGAGTATTGTGCTGATCTTAAGGGTAGATAATTTTAAATTTAACGTAGAATACGTATTGGCTGTATTTTGCTAGCACGTGCATTGCCTTGGATATTTAATAACTTCACCATCGAAGCGGCGGAAATCAACCCTAGAATTAATAAACAGGTGATAATTTACAATAAAGTGAAGCCACGTTGTTTTCTCATTTTCTTTAATTTCTTCTTAATATACAATTATAGGCAAAGGGTAATCTAAAAACTTATATCATTACAGTTAGTAGGTATAATGTTTGAGCTGTTTTCTTATCGTTTTTTTAACTATATTAAACAGTTGCTTATGAAACATTGTAATCTTGTATTTACTTATGCAAGCCTTTGTAAGCGTGACTTATGTGTGTAACAAGTGGTCACTAAGAAAGCGATTTTCTACTTCACTAGATGGTATAGGCTTGCTAAACAAGAATCCTTGCAAGTACTGATAACCACACTCTACTAAGAAAGCCTTCTGTGTTTCTGTCTCGACTCCTTCTGCAATCACTTTGAGCCCTAACTTTTCACATATAGCATAGGTCGCTTGAACAATAGCCTTACTCCCTTTGTGTGACCCGTGGACAAAGCTTTTGTCGAGTTTAACGGTACTAATGGGTAAGTCATGGAGCATTGAGAGCGATGAGTATCCGGTGCCAAAGTCGTCTAGATGAAGTTCTACTCCTAGCTTAGAAATGTCGCTTAATGCTTGTCTAACTTCACCATGTTTAAAAATCATTGACGATTCAGTGATCTCAAGTGCGATATTCTGAGGTTGTATGTTGTAGAAGTTGAGCATCGCAGATAGTTGTTGGGCGAAACTTGCGTGCATCTGGATACTAGAGATATTGATGCTCATCATTAACTGATTATCAAACTCTCTATGCCACATCGAAAGCTGTTTTAGCGCAGAATTAAGAACCCACCTCCCAAGCGGTACAATTTGCCCAGTTTCTTCCGCTAAGGTAATGAATTCATCAGGGCCAATGTCACCTAAGTCTTTGTCAGACCATCGGAGTAGAGCTTCAAACCCTTTCACTTTATTACTGTTAGTGTTCATGATGGCTTGGTAGTGCAAGTTGAGCTCATCATTTTCTAAGGCTTGGGCCAAGCGATGACGGATTTCAGCTTTGCGGTGAAGAGTTTGTGCTAAGTCGGGAGTGAATGTCTGAAAGCGATTTCGACCATTCGCTTTGGCTATGTGCATCGCCATTCCCGCTTGCTTCAACAGTGATTCTTGATCAACGGCGTTATCTGGAAAATGTGCGGTACCAATACTGCATCCTACTGACAGCGTTCCAATACCACTGATATGAAAGCTCCGGTTTAATGCATCAATAATGCGAGAACAGAGTAGTGGGATATTATGATTACGGCAGTTATGAGCGATTACAATGAATTCATCGCCTCCAAATCGGCCGATCATGCAGGTTTCATCTACCAGTTGTTTAAGACGCTCACCAACTTGTTTGAGCAATTGGTCACCGGCACTGTGTCCATACGTATCATTGACTAATTTGAAGCCATCAAGATCGACGAACATTAGTTCAAATGGCGCACGGTAGGCGATGCTGGTTTCCAATAAATTAGTAATGCCCCGCCGATTATACAGTTCGGTTAGACAATCGTGTTCAGCGTTGTACTTAGCCTTTATCAGGCGCTCTTTTTGCTTTGTTGTGCATGTCAGGTTTAGCAGTAATTCACTTTTATCGAATAGCCATTTGCCTTGAACATCAAAGTGATGAGTCTTTTCATCAATTTTACAACTGACTTCTTCTAAAATCTCTCCCCCCTTACGAGCGTAAAACAACCATTGTGCAGCGATCTCTTCGCTTGAAACGAAATCAGAGAGGGTAGTAAATGGGCTACCATAGTTTTGGTAAAATGCTGAGTTAGCGCTCACTACTTTTCCTGACTTATCAAATAGGAGGGATAGGTTCGCACCGTCAGAGCATGCTAGATCATGTTTGAGGCTGCCTTCTTCAGCTATGACTTGAACTAACATACCGGTACGGTCATCGGGCAGTGGAATCCCAGAAAACAAACATAATGCCCGTTTAGAAATGTATCTAGGTGTGAAATTCCACCATGTCTTGATGCTTTCATTGCGCAGAAATTGCCTTTGGTATTCTTCCAGTGTTGCCTCTATCGCTTTTGACATCTCTACACTAAAATCGCGAGATGTTAGCTCAAATAAAGACTCCGATTCCCACAAAGGGAGGGCACTGGTATTTGCCCAAGTTATTCTTTTATTATCAATGTCATAGATCCAGATTGGACATTTGAGATGTTCGAAAGGTTGATAACTGGTCATCATGTTGAGCTCTACATACTGATTTTTTGGTCGCACGATGCCTACCGAACTCATTCATTCAGTTGGTCGCGTATTCAATTGGATTCTGGCGTTTAATAGCCAATGCGAAACCGTGTGTTAATGAAAGAATCTATGAAAGGAAAAGCAATATTTTCAATGAGAACACGTGTTAAAGGTTTAGAGATCGGATGATCTTGGTGACTTTACCGTTTGGATTGGTTTCGATGGCATAGCCTTTCTTATCATCAAAAATTTCACCATCGATGAAGTGCCACCCGTTAGAGACCTCTAAGGTTTCTTTAGTGAAATTATCGTCGAACATAGAATGGTTTGGGTATACCGTTTCAATGGCTTCGAACAACAGTTGAGCTTCATCTCTATTGGTAGCCGTAAAGTCTTCTTTTAGGCACATTGTTAACTCCGGTAGAGGCTGAGTGGTAAAGGGTTCTGTCATTGACCCCAACACACCGTTATACGAGTAAAAGCGGTAGGATCCCGAATTACTTTCACTGCCGTCCGGTGATTTGATGTAAGGCGTTGCATTATAAAAGTCACAGGTGAAGACCATCTTTTGAATAATGCTGCTTTGTGAGATGACTTGAATGTCTATCCAAGACTTAACTTGATCTTGAATCTTACTGACCATTTCTTGCGAATGGGGATCAGCAGCGAGTGGTGTTGATACGAAAGTAGCAGTAGTCAGTAGTAATGACAGTGATTTAATCATTTGAAAAGTGGCCCTGTGAGGAAGGTCATTATTGCAAAATATTGTCTCTATTTGTTATTTGATTGGATGTTACTTGAAGAATATATGTCTTAACAGACGGCGCCTTCTTTCTAACAATCTAAAATACTGCAATGGAAATGACGCAACCGTTTTTATTGCGTTTTTGGTATTCTTGATAAGATTTATAATCTTTTAATTTCATATTTTATGGTGATATTAACTAGTATATAGGTGGTGTATGGATGGTTGATTTGAACGGTTGTTGTAAAGATCTGAAATGTAAGTGTGAGTAAGAAAATAAAGCAAATGTAAGGGCTGTAAAGTTACTTAAAAACTCGAGGAGGTATCCGCTCTAAACTACGGAATTTACGTAAATTAGAGTGAACTGATAGCTCATTGCTATGCTTTGTAAATGTATATTTACAAAAATGATTATTATGTTTTGCGTACGGTAAAATCGATACTCTAATAACAATATTGATGATATATGATCTGTATATATACTGCCTTTGCTTTTAATTAATACGGGTGATATGAATGTTGAAAACCAAAGTGCTCATTGTCGAAGATGACCAAGAGATAGCTCGTTTAACTACACTTTATCTTGAAGCTGAAGGCTACAATGTTAGCGTTGTTCATGAGGGTAATTTTGCTCTTGATGCAATCCGAAATATCGAACCAGATTTGGTCTTATTAGATTTAATGCTTCCAGGTATGAATGGTGCACAGATTTGTCGCCAAGCTCGTGAGTTTTACAATGGGATGATCTTGGTCTTGACGGCTTCTGCTGATGAAATGAGCGAAGTAAGCTTATTCAAATTTGGTGCAGATGATTATGTTGCGAAACCGATTCGTGGTCATGCGTTATTGGCGCGAATTGAAGCGTTATTACGCAGAGCTTCTCCTGTTACTGCTTCTATAGAATCTGCCCCTGAAAAGCAGTGTGATATCGTGATCAACACGACCGCCCAAAGTGCTACTCTGTATGGACAAAACCTCAAACTTACTTCTGCTGAGTTTGAAATCTTAAACCTTCTGGTTAATAACATCAGTCAAGTCGTTACTCGAGATCAATGTTGTCAGTTGTTTAGAGGGATTGATTACGCCTTCAATGACCGTTCGATTGATATGCGAGTCTCTGGTTTACGACGAAAGTTACGTATTCATGCAAAAGATAAGCAGTTGATCCGTACGGTTCGTAATAAGGGATACATGTTAGTTGCGTAAATTCATAGCGGCGAAACTTCGCTCTGTTTCAATGTTTGCCCGCTTGTATCTTGGGATTGTTGTGGGCATGTCGGCAACGATCTTTTTGTTTGTGAACCTAGGCGAAGGCCACATGCGAAGAACTGAGATCGAAACCTTCCTGAATGATGGTATTTACTTCGTTGAGCAGTATACCCGTCAACATAATCAAGAAAACTCTCTGTATAAAGAACTCGACAGAACAGGCTACCAACAATTTTATATTTTCAATTTACGTCTGTTAGATAATTGGTCGGGAGAGGCTCCTTGCCAACGATGCGAGTTATTTACTACTTTAAACGGTGTGCCAATATACCTTAGTGATAACAATCTGTATTCGGCGGTATTCCAACTTCCAAATTCTAAATTTAGTTTCGCATTTAGTGAGGTAGGGGATTTCTTCTCTCCTGAAATTGAATGGTATGAAGATTCAGAAAGGAATTTTTTGCTTGGGCTTTTGTTGGCCGTGATTGTCTCAATTGGGGCGAGTGTCTACTTACCTGTGAGGCGTTTTCAAGAAAGAATAGAATTGTTGGTTGAGAAGCAGAAACAGTTTGGCAAGGGGAAGCTCAGTACTCGCTCTGACCTCGACGACATTCATCCTGTGTCTGATTTAGCCTGCAGCTTTAACTTTATGGCGGAAGAGATCGAGAGCAAGGTGAAACAAAGCCACATCTTTGCTCAAGCTATCCCACATGAAGTGCGAACTCCGCTGAGTCGTATTCAATTGGCAACTGATATTTTGAGAAGAGGCGCGCCTGATCATCATCAAGCGCTTTTCGATGATATTGATACTTACATTGAAGATATCAACGATCTCACTTCAGAAATCATCATGCTGTCAAAATTGAATGTCATGGACAACTCATTCTTTGAACTGGTTAAAGTGACCTCTGATCTTCATGAGTACTGTCTCGATCGGACTCGTTATTCGCAGTTAGATGACGTGACCTTTGATTCCAAAGTAGGTCAAGATTGCAAGATTAAGTGTGACTGCTCGATGGCACGTTTGGTTTTCGATAATATTCTAAAAAACGCTGGTAATTACACACACGATAAAGTGTGGATGACACTGGATGAGAATTCAGAAAATTGGTTGGTGGTTATTGAAGATAATGGTTCAGGAATCCCAGAGGACAGGCGTGATGATGTGTTTCTTCCGTTTGCGCGCCTAGATTCAAGCAGAGCTTCTACAACAGGTGGCTTGGGGTTAGGGCTTGCTATTGCCATGTCGGCGGCTAAAAAACTCACTTGGGATATCAAAGTCAACGATAGTAGATATGGTGGCGCTAAATTTAGTATTGTGATTCCTAAGTGCATATAACGGGTTGATTTAAGAGCTACTTTGGTTCATAAAATAACAAAGTCACGGCTCAATATTGTGGCTTTGTTATTTTTAATCGACATGTGTTTATCGCTTTGAACGATGTAGGCCATAAATAGCATGGTCTATGATTCGGCCGTTCAAGTTCTCATTACGAGTGATGATACCTTCTAACGTGAATTGTAAGCGCTCACAAACTTTACGGCTGCTCATGTTCTCAGTCGCGGCTGATATTTCAATCTTTTCCATATCTAACTCTTCGAAAGCAATCTCAATCAGTTTTTGAACTACACGAGTGACAATACCTTTGCCTTGTTTAGTCTCTGATAACCAATAGCCAACCGTTACCTTCTTTGTACTGTTGTCAATTGTATTGAAGCTGCAGTTTCCGACGACGTTGCCTTTATAAATAATCGCACATGTCATGCTTTTACCTTCAGCATAATCGTGTAACGAACGTTGAATGAAGATTCTAAAGTCTTGCGCTGTTTTACAGTGTGGTGGCCACGCAAGCCATTGGCTTAGGTACTCGTTTTGGCTCTGTGAGATTTCCGCGTAATGAGAGGCGAAATTCTCTTCAACCAATGCGATGGATAGTTCGTTATCTATTATAGTCTTAAACATGTCTTTCCCTTTTTGGTTGTTTTGCTCAGTGAATATTTGCCAGCAGAATATAATGTCGGATGATTTTCAATATGCAACCAATTGTGGCACGAATTTTTCGTGATACGTTAGGTCAATCACGAAACTCATTAATCCTCACAATAATTGTGTATATAATCATTAACTATGCATTAGTATTAGCAACCTAAATATATAAAAACTATAAAAATTCTAGGCTTAATTAATGAATCTACATTGCCAAAATGTAACCGTAGACCTAAGGAAGGCTCTATTTGGTATAGCGAAGGCGCTTGATAACGTCGGTTTTGAAAGCAAAAACCATGGACAAAGAGTGGGCTATATCGCCTATCGGTGTGCTTTGAGTGTAGGGTGGGAAGAAGAGCAGGCGCAACTCGCGTTTTCTCTAGGCTTAATTCACGATTGCGGTGTGTCACAAATTGACGAACAACTCAGTTTGACCTCAGTGTTTATTCCAGACTCAAGCTACCACCATTGTCAAAAGGGCTATCAGATTCTAAAAGAGTGCCCCGTCCTTTCAATCTTCTCTAAACCTGTACTTTATCACCATACTCCTTGGATTGAGTTAAAGACAATGCCAATCAGCGAGCTGGAAAAAGAGTTGGCTGCAATTGTGATGCTAGCCGATAGAGTAGATTATCTTTACGGTGTCACTTCTTCAGATCGTTACGGAAACCTGACACCAGATGGCAAGGCGAGCATTATTGAACGTTTGACTGAACAAGCCGATGAGATGTTTGAAACTAACCTCGTTCAACACATGTGTGAGTTAGTTGATTTAGATGATTTCTGGTTTTCGATGGAGATCCCTTACATCGAAAATATGAGGGATAATTTTGAGCCAGTCCCCTTCTTTTCTCAACAAATGTCATTGGATGAGACGGTTGCCTTTGCTGAATTTATTGCTAATGTTGTGGATACCAAAAGTTCGTTTACTTTTAAGCACTCCTTGAAGGTTGGGCAACTTTCAGAATATTTAGCCAAACAGCTTGGTTACTCCTACACCACTCAACGCAAACTCTATTTAGCAGGGTTAGTTCACGACATTGGTAAATTGCAAACGCCAGGTGATATTCTCCATAAGCCTGACTTACTGACTGATGAAGAGTATTGCTGTATTAAGAGGCACGCCACGGACACTCGATTCGCGTTGCAGGAACTGTTTAGCTCACCTCAGGTTTGTCAGTGGGCATCGAATCATCATGAAAGGTTAGATGGATCAGGCTACCCTATGGGAAAAACCGCTGAAGAGTTGGACCAACCGAGTCGAATTGTTGCTGTGGTGGATGTTTTCCAAGCATTAACGCAATCTCGACCTTATCGTAAGGGAATGACACTACAAGAGGCTCTCGCTATCTTAAGAGCTTATGTTGATAGCTATAAGTTGGATCGAGAAGTGTTTGAGTGCCTTGAAAAACACGCACAATATTGCTTTGAATTATCGACTGATAAAAGAATGTATGCGTTTTGATGTTAGTGGATGCTGAAAGCAGTAAAGCATTTGTAAGTCATGTTCGAAGATAAATGACTAGACAATAAAAACAGAAAAGCGATGGCCGAGGCTATCGCTTTTTAATGGGGGCTGTTAGGAGATAAAGATTAAGATCTATAGAGCAAATTAGTATCGTTTTAAGATCTCGATGATCTCTTGCTCTGTTTCCGCTGCAATGATGGCATCAATGTCATCATCATTCTGGAACAACTCTGATAGCGCCATAATGGTATGGATATGGCTATCTGAATCCATTGCAGCCAGAGTAATTGAAAGGTAAACGTCACCGTTGTCTTCCGACTCTAAATCAACCCCTTTCTTGAACACGGTCACTTGCAGTGATGCCTCGTTCACACCATCTTCAGGGCGAGCATGAGGCATCGCAATCTTTGGTGCTAGCACATAGTACGCGCCAATGTCTTTATGCTTTTGTTTAATAGCATCAACATAGCCTGCCTCGATTTTGTTGTGTGCTAGCAGTCTTGAACAGGTCACATCAAGCGCAGCGTCAACGGTTAGGTTCTCGTCAGAGTTGATGATAACGCCTTGGTTACCAATTAAATCAAACAGGCTCATGAAACAATCCATCCTAGAATCAGACCAACAACGCCGAAGTCGAAGTCAGCAAATGTTGTTGCTTCAAGACCAAGGCCACCCAGTACTGGAAGTAGCAGCATCGGTAGGAAAGAGATACATAGACCTTGCGTGAATGAACCTAGAATTGCACCACGTAGACCGCCAGTAGCGTTACCGTAAACACCAGCTGCGCCACCAACGAAGAAGTGAGGAACCACGCCTGCTACAATGATGGTCCAGCCAAGCGCGCCTTGAACAGCCATTGCTAGTAGGCCAGCTGCGAAAGAACAAAGGAAACCGATAAGTACCGCGTTTGGCGCTACAGGGAATACCATAGGGCAATCAAGAGCAGGTTTTGCACCCGGTACTAGTTTGTCCGAAATACCTTTAAATGCAGGAACGATTTCAGCAATTAGCATCTTCACACCTTGCAGTACGATGTAAACACCACCCGCAAAGATGAGAGATTGCATGAAGGTGAAGACAACCCAGTTCTGACCACTTGATACCGTTTCTACAAACTCACCGCCAGCAATAATAGACGCAAGCATGAAGAATATAGCCATGGTTGTTGCAACAGCAACAGGCGTATCACGTAGGAACATCAGGCTTTTAGGAACTTGAATATCTTCCGTTGTTTTCGATGTGTCACCAAACTTGCTACCAATGAAACCAGACACGATGTAAGAAAGGGTAGAGAAGTGACCGATAGCCAGTTGATCAGTACCCATCACTTTCTCTGTGTACTTTTGGCCTAGTGCTGGCATCACAACCATCAGTGTGCCCACAATGAGCGAGCCGATTGCGACTAGAGCAGTGCCTTCAATGTTTGCTGTAGACAAAATTACGGCTACTAGCATAGACATGAACATTGTGTGGTGACCCGTTAAGAAAATATATTTTAAAGGAGTAATACGAGCCAATAAAATATTCACAACGAATGCGAAGAACATAATTAGAGCCATTTCATAACCGAATGCTTCTTGTGCTAATGCAACAATTGCTTCGTTATTTGGAATAACACCACTTACGCCGAAAGCTTCAGTAAATACAACCGAAAAATTATTTAGTGCGCCAACAAGAGCGCCAGCACCAAAACCTAAAATTAGGAAACCCATCACGGTTTTAATTGTGCCTTTTAAAATGGTAGAAATATCTGCTTTTTGTGCAACAAGGCCAATGAAAGCAATTAAACCTACCATGATTGCTGGCTCTTTTAATAAGCCAAGCATGAACTCGAAAAAGTTTTGCATAAATTTGACCTTACATGAAAGTTTTTAGTTGTTCTTCGATGGATGCTTTGTCAAAAATATTTTTAAGGCTGATGATATTCTCTTTTCCGCCTTCTTTTAACTGGTTTGCAACATCTGTTGCTGCTACCCAAATATCAGCATTACTTGAAGCCGCAGATGATAGATCTTCATGATCGACTTCTGCTTCAAAACCCATTTTTTTAGCGACTTCTTTTACTGCCATTTCCATCATAAGTGAAGTACCAAGGCCATTACCGCAAACTACAAGGATCTTTTTCATAATATTTGTCTCAATTGGATTTTAAGGGTTGAGAAGCTTCGTTCTCTTATTGTGTGAGAGCATAGTAATGGAAATATTACGAATTCAATAAGATCTACATCACAAAGTCAAAATGAGATTGTGATGGAGATCTCGTTAATTTTCGGCAAAGATACAGAGTGAGACTTTGATCAAATTTAACTTTTTTATTCGAATATGCAATGTATTTTATTCAAAGAGATTGGCTTATTTATTTGAGGCGTGCGGGTGTGAACATCGAGCGGCTTTATTGAGGAAAATAGACAATTAATCGTATCGACCGTAATCGGTAAGCATTTTCTTGAGCATGCTATTAACGTCTTTGGTCTTTTTGCTTCTTTTTGTTAATTGGCTAAGTGAGGTTGGTTTTGGATTTTCAATTTTTTCATTATCTATATCTTCAAGCTTGTCTTTCATTTTTTGTACTGCGGGTAAGAGCATGCGAATTTCTTCATTATTCGCATTGGTCAGCACAACAATATTTTCAGATTCGACTTGGGTGATAGTAAGAATACCGTGTTTTACAGATTCAACTTGTTCACCAACCATAATTGACTCAGGAGCTACTGAACGATCGGTAAGTTGACCTGTACGTAATTTCGCCGCACTAATAGCGCGAATATTTCCAGTATTTTCAAACGCAACAATAACAGTATGTGTATTGTAATATTCAACTACTGTCACATAGCCGTGTCTATTTGTTTTGAATCTAGCTCCATTGTTCATGTCGTGCGGAGCTTCCATTTTCTTCACGTGTGTCCTCTCTTCGTTTTGATGGCTGTTATATCTAATCAGCTCTAATTTTTATAGATAATGAATGGGTGAGTTAATACAAAGTATATACGCATCTAAACTTAAGATGAATCTTGAAGTGGCGGTAAATGAGGCACAACACAGAAAAGGGGTAATAATTACACAGAATTAACTGCACAATTACTCTGCTCACTACAAGGCATAAACATCTCGCGCTCATTTCATAAAGCTTGTTTACAAGTGACTGTTAGGTAGCTTTTTATTAGGTAATTGGTCAATAAATACAGGTAAATATGTGATGAAATCTGCATTGATAGTAGTTTTGTAAATTATTGATTTAATGAATGTTTACTGATTGCGTCTGTTTTTGTTAGAACATCCTATTCAAAACAATAAGATAGGTAAATATAATGAAAAAACTCGTCAGTTTACTGCTCGTTACAGTATCGCTTGGGCTTTCTGGCTGTGCAACTGTATTAACTGCGGAACAAAGTGCTCCGCAATTGAGTGTGGTCCCACAAGAAAAAGCGCTGACTATTGCTGTCATTGATAAACGTCCATACGTTCTAGACCAAGATAAAGAACCAAAGTTTGAGGGCATCATTCGCAGTTCATTTGGGATACCTTATTCATATAATACGGCGACTCAGCAACCAATGTCTCAGTTTTTGACTGATAGGCTCGTTGAAGGCTTAAAGAAGCAGCAAGTGACGGTGGACTCAGTCGAGACGACACCAAACGAAGACATCACAAAAGTCGTTGAGCAGATGAAAGCGTTCGACAATAAATCTATGATGTTCGTCTTGAATGAATGGAAGTATGATTTCCACGCGTTCACAGATAACTCTTGGTACAACGTTAATGTGATTATTTATGATGAAGCCGGTAAGAAGTTACTGAGTAAAAACTTCCAAGGTGAGAATGATGTTCCGGATGGCGGCGCGATTATCAATGAGATGCAGCTTATCTATAAACAGCGTTTTGAAGAAATCTTTCAAGATGTTGAAGTAAAAAGTGCTTTGCTAAACTAGTTGCTGGTATTTTCTTTTATATTCTAGAAAAGCCACGTCCTGTGGCTTTTTATTTTAACAATAGATCTAGTTAACTTATATCTGACTGCTCCGGTCGATCTCACCGATAAACACTCCGTTTTGCGCAATCCTTAACCGCGCGATCGTTTGCGTCAAAATATGTGATGAAAGTCTCATTTAACTGTCTATACTTCTCTTCCGGTTTTAAGCCGGTGCTTAGCCAATACAAGCCGTCACATGGATATGTGAATGACCCCACGGACCGGACCAGCTACGTTCCACTGCTTGTATAAGGTGATCTTTACATGAACAACTCGTTGTTACATTCGCTAACTTTGTTAGCTCCTTCATCGCGTAGCGTTTTGCTTGCGGTTCTTTGTCCTATTCCTTTGATGTCATTTATTTGGCTCATGTTCACTCTTTAAGGGCTACTAGGACACATTATGAATATTCTATTTGGTCTTGTCGGTGTGATTGCACTGATTGCTTGTGCGTGCTTGTTATCTGAAAGTCGTTCTGCGATTAACTGGAAAACGGTCTCTCGTGCACTATTACTTCAAATCGGTTTCGCAGCCCTAGTGTTGTATTTTCCATGGGGACAATTGGCACTAACGAGCATGAGCAACGGTGTTTCTAGCCTGCTTGGTTTTGCGGACGCTGGTATCGCTTTTCTTTTCGGTGATCTAGCCACTGATGGTTTTATTTTCGCAGTTCGCGTACTTCCAATTATCATCTTCTTCAGTGCTTTGATCTCCGCGCTTTACTACTTAGGCGTAATGCAAAAAGTGATTCAAATTCTTGGTGGTGCCGTGCAGAAACTGCTTGGTACCAGTAAAGCAGAATCTTTGGTCGCTACGGGCAACATCTTCCTTTCTCAGGGGGAGTCTCCTCTTCTTATTCGACCGTTTTTAAAATCTATGACTCGTTCTGAACTGTTTGCCGTCATGGCTGGTGGTATGGCATCGGTTGCGGGTAGCGTGCTAGGTGGTTATGCCGGATTAGGTGTTGAGCTTAAATACCTTATCGCAGCAAGCTTCATGGCGGCTCCTGGTAGCCTTTTAATGGCGAAGATCATTGTTCCTGAGCGCAGTACGCCAAGTGATTACGAGCACATTGAGCTAGATAAAGCAGACCAAAGCAATGTGATCGATGCACTGGCAAGTGGTGCAATGAACGGTATGAAAGTGGCAGTCGCTGTCGGTACTATGTTGATAGCCTTCGTGAGTGTGATTGCGATGGTAAACACAGGATTAGAAAGCTTGGGTGAAACGTTTGGTTTTGCGGGTATTACGCTGCAAGCTATCTTCGGTTACCTGTTCTCGCCTTTAGCATGGCTCATTGGTATCCCGAGTGATGAAGTTTTGATGGCGGGTTCATACATCGGTCAGAAGATTGTAATGAACGAGTTTGTTGCTTTCATCGATTTCGTTGAGAACAAAGCGCTGTTATCTGAACACAGCCAAGTCATCGTGACGTTTGCTCTATGTGGCTTTGCTAACATTGGCTCTATCGCAATTCAGCTGGGTTCAATCGGTGTAATGGCACCAGAGCGTCGTGCTGAAGTGGCAAACTTAGGCTTGAAAGCAGTAGCTGCTGGTACGCTTGCAAACCTAATGAGTGCGTGTTTAGCGGGTATCTTCATCCTGCTTTAAGCGAGATTCAGTTGAAGCGAATATCTTTCTTGCGGATTCAACGTGAGAAGGGTGTCCGCTTTTTTGTGCCTGCTCGTTAAGTTGATTCAGATTCAAACTAACACTTTCATAGCTCTGCAGTGTACAAGGTTCACTCGGAAGAGTAATAGAGCAAGTCTCTCTTATCCTATATACTTGAATATCATTAGGTTGCGATTAATATCATTCTGTTTCGATTAAGCACATCCGTTTTCGACGAAGAATAATGGCAACCAAGTCCAATAAATCAAAGGTCTCCCCATGAACATGCGCGTTCTCATTGGTCTTATCACTGCCTTTATCGGCTTGTTTGCGATGGTTTATCTTATTGCCGGTGGTACTCAGTTTCCTATTTCTCAGTGGCCGCAAGAGGCTTATCTCGGTTTAGTGTTTAGCGTTGTATGGGGCACTGGCGTAGCGGCATCGGTAGCGTACTTTTTCTCGGCATTGGTATTTGTCACAGTTGCCGTGGTTTGCTATGCGATCGGTTATAAGATCGGTGGGTTCTTTTCAAGCAAGCCGGAAGCTTAAACCATAAGTTCAAACAGACGACTCTTTGCACGTTCTTTTGGGGTTAACACTCGCCTTAACCCTCTCTTAACCCCCAACTCATTATCTTGTCTCCATTCTTACAGGAGACAAGAAGATGAAATTGAATCTTCCTTTAAAACATTCCCTTATTTCACTTGCTCTAATTGGTTTGATCGGTTGCACGACAACCAGTCAGACTGACTATGTTTCGCTAGCTGAGCAAAGCACCAATCAGACACAACAAAGCTTACTCGCAGAGCTGATTCAACTGGCTTCTAGTGATCAAGCGTCTACTCAACAAGATCTAGACGCTAAGAACCTACAACTCACCGATTTAGTGAACGCACCGGAGCTCGATCTCTATATCGAACGCGCTCTGAAGAACAGCCCAAGCCTCCAACAAAACATCACAGCACTCAAAATAGCCTATGCGCAGCAAGGTGTAACTTCAGGTGATCGCTTACCAACCGTCGATGCGAGCTTTTCTGGTCAAGCTGACGAGGGCACTAACGGTTCAAGCACCACTGAAACTTATACCACGGATGTCACCGTTGGTTGGGAGTTGGACCTATGGCAGAAATTAGCAGACACAAACAATGCAGCTTTAAAAGACATTGCGACGTCTCAGGCTAACCTTCAGGGCGCTCAAGATCTTTTGGTCGCGAGTGTGATGAGAGGTTGGCTTGATATCAGTTTGAAGCAACAGCTGGTCGATATTGAAACGCAGCGCTTGGTGATTCTAGAAAACAACGAAGAGCTAGTTTTAGAACGTTACCGCGCAGGGCTGGGTAGCCTTGAAGATTTAGATAACGCGAAAACGAGCAGCGCATCGACTCAGGCAACCTTGGCCGATTACCAAGAGTTACTTGCACAAAGTCGACGTGGGTTGGTTTTGTTAACGGGGCTGTGGAGTGGGGAGTCTGATGAAGCGTTTCTCACTGATCTCGGTTCATTTCCAACCATAATTAATCCATTAGATAACATGCCGACGCAAGATCTGGCAGGTCGTCCCGATCTGCAAGCGGCTTTCTTTAATATCGAAGCGGAAACTCTGCGTGCTGATGCCGCATATAAAGCAATGCTGCCGTCTATTAGCTTATCTGCAAGCCTAACCGATATGGCGGAGTCACCGAGTGAAGCGTTGCTTACTGGGCCTTTGTGGAGTGCGCTTGGCCAAGTGTCTGCACCGCTGTTTCAAGGTGGCCAGCTCAAAGCACAGGCTGAGATCGCAGACCTAACCACAGAAACCAGTTACTGGGCTTACCAAGAGACACTGCTCAATGCGGTGAATGAAGTGGAAAACGCAATGGGGCAAGAATCCTCACTGACACTTCAACAGCAGCACCTAGCAAACGCATTGGTAAGCGCACAACGTAGCTTTGCCAGTTATGAAGAGAAATACCGTCAAGGTTTGGTCGATATTTTTGATCTACTTTCTGTTCAGCAACAAACCTACGACCTTGAAGCACAGCTAGCACAAACCATTTATAACCGTCTCGTAAACCGAATTGATTTAGGCCTAGCTCTGGGCTTGGGAGTATCCTCATGAAACTAAATACCATCACTATTGCAATTACTCTAGTTGCTGGTTCAAGCATCTTTGCAGCCCTTGCTTACAATGGTTCTCAAGTGCAACCTTCGCCTCAGAATACGAATGAACTGACAGTTTCAGATCCTCAAACTGAGTCTGTTACCACTAAGTCTATTGGAAGTAAGTCTATTGCAGTAAAGATTTTACCTGTTTCACAACAGCAACAGGTGTCGGTTGTTGCTGCAACTTTAGGCGATTATTTAGCGGAAGTTGTGGGCTATGGAGAAGCGAAGTCACGTTATGAACTGATGTTCTCAACAGAGGTGAGTGGTCGAGTCGAGGCGATCAGTTCACAGTTTGAAACTGGACAAGTAATCGGCAAAGGTGAGGTGATCGCCAATATTGATTCGACTAGCTATCAGCAAGCTGTGACAGAAGCAAAAGCGAATGTTGCTCAAGCTCAACTGGATTTATTAGAAGAACAAAGGGAAGGTGAACAAGCCAAATCTGAATGGAAACGTTCTGGTTTATCTGGCGAGCCTGATTCACCTTTGGTATTGCGTGAACCGCAATTAGCACAAGTCACCGCAGCTCTAGAGAACGCCAAACTCGAGCTAGCTAAGGCTGAACAAGACCTCGAAAAAACAACTTTGGTTGCCCCTTTTGATTCGTTGGTCGTGAGCCGTGATGTTCAACCCGGAAGCTATGCACAAACGGGTACTCAGATCGCTACGCTCTATAGCATTGATGAGGTTGAGGTATCAGTGCCGCTTTCTGAAAGCCAATGGTTGAGCTTACCAAACAGCGATAATTCGCAACTGAAACAGCAACCATGGCCAGTGACTCTGTCAAGTTCTGATGGCCAGTTCCAATGGCAAGGTTATGTCGAGCGAGTTGAGCAGCATTTACAGCAAGACACACGTCAACGTTCTTTGATCGTGAAAGTCGATAATCCTTTGGAACAACAGAAAGATCTTTACCCGGGCACATTTGTAAAAGCAACGATCTCTGGTAAACGACTCACTCAATTGTGGCAGCTTCCCGCTTCCGCAATTTCTCAGCAGGGCGACTTGTGGTTTGTCGATGCAAATGGCCAGCTTTCGAAATCAAACGCGAATGTGGAGTTTGAAAAAGGTGGTTTGATTTATGTCGATCCAACTAAGTTGAATAACCCAAACGTATCAAATAGTGACAGTGTACAAGTGGTAAAACGTCCATTAAGTAGCTTCAAAGTAGGTATGATCGTTCTGGCTAAGGCGGAGGGTTAAATCATGTCGAACGATAACCAAGCACGCGCTAACCAGACGTCGAGCAAGCCACATGCGGGTGCGATTGCCTGGTTTGCCAATAATTCTGTGGCGGCGAATTTACTGTTAATGGGTGTGATCATTACTGGTCTGCTATCGCTTAACACGTTGCGTAAAGAAGCGTTCCCAAGTCTTGAGCCTGATGTCGTGTCGGTATCGGTCACCTATGACAGTGGCGACCCTATTCAAGCGGAAGAAGGCCTTGCGATTAAGATTGAAGACGCGCTAGAAACCGTGCCGGGCATTAAACGTATAACGTCAACTTCTGACGCGAACGGTAGCTATGTTTCTATTGAAAAAAACAGCACTTATGATCTTGATACTTTGTTGACTGACGTGAAGACTAAGGTTGATGCGATTAACAACCTGCCTGCCGACGCTGATAACCCAGTGATTGATAAAGCTCGAATGCAAGATCACGCCTTGTGGGTACAGATTTATGGTGATGCAGACAGAGCAACGCTGCAGAGTTTAGCTGAACAGTTGAAGTCAGACTTATTGAGCCAGTCTGCAATCAGTGATTTGGAAATCAAGGCTAAGGCTGACCCTATGATCTCGGTTGAGGTTGATGAAAACAAGCTTCAAGCTTATGGGTTAACACTGACCGACGTGTCAGAAGCAATCAATGCGGAATCTTCTGCAGCTATCTCGACCAGCCTTCGCAATGGTGAAAAAACCGTTCGTTTGAAGGTGTCTGAACAGGCGTATGAATTACAAGATTTTGATGCGATTCCTGTACTGACGACTACCGATGGCACTCAAATTACCTTGGGTGACATCGCCCATGTCGAAGACATGTTTGCTGATGATACTTTTATGCTTTCTCGTTATAACCAACAGAATGCGATGGCTATTGAGATTGTGATGGATGAATACGGAGACGTAGTCAGCATTGTTGAACAGGCTCAACAAGTGGTAGAGCGCTGGGAAAACAGCAACATGCTGCCTAGTGATGTTGAAATCGAAACTTGGTACGACAAAAGTACCATGATCAAAGATCGCTTGAGTCTATTGGTAAAGAATGCGTTAACGGGTATTGCTCTGGTATTCATCGTACTAGCGGTATTCTTAAACGTGCGTGTCGCTTTCTGGGTAGCTGCGGGCTTACCGTTTGTCTTTTTTGGCACCATGTTCTTCATGACAGATAGTTTCATGGGGTTAACCATTAATGAGATGACCACCTTTGGCTTTATTATGGCGCTCGGAATTGTGGTTGATGATGCCGTGGTGGTCGGAGAAAGTATTTACTCGACACGTAAAGAAGACGGGGACTCAATAGACAGTACTATTCGCGGTACGATGAAGGTGGCATCTCCAACCATATTTGGTGTTTTGACGACAGTCGTTGCTTTTCTCGCGCTTGCTAGCGTTGAAGGCAAAATGGGGCAGATTTATGCTCAATTTGGCACTGTCGTGACGATCTGTTTACTGCTGTCTTTGGTTGAGTCTAAGTTCATTCTGCCTTCGCACCTTGCACACATTAATACTAAGCGAAGTGAAAAGAAGGGGATGTGGGCTCGTGTTCAACATACTGCCGATACTGGGCTAGGTTGGTTTAACAAGCGCATCTATTGCCCTGTGATTGAATGGGCACTAAAGCTGCGTTATGCCGTGGTGATGGTTTTCTTGTCACTGCTTATCTTGGTGTCCGGGTTGCCTATGACGGGCGCGGTTCGTGTGGCGTTCTTCCCAGATATGCCAGGTGACACAGTGACAGCCGATATGTCGATGCAAAACGATGCCAGCTTTGGTCAAACACAGCAGAACTTGTTGGTGCTTGAAGCGGCAGCAAAACAAATCGATGAAACACTGAGATCTCAATACGGTGCTCAAGGTGAACCATCTGAATTGCTTAGCCTTCAGGTTATCGCCGATGCTGATGATTCGGGTCAGGTAAGAATTGAGCTCGACAGCGACAGTGTTTACACATCCAATGAATTTGCAGATTTGTGGGAAGAAACAGTTGGCCAAATGGAAGGCGTTAAGAAGCTGAAAGTCTTGTCTAAAATGGAGATGGTCGACAACTTTAAAGTTGAACTGAAAGCGTGGAATGAAGAATCAGTAACGGCTGCGGGCAATGAGTTCTTAGCCAAACTGCAAACCATCGACGGTGTGAGTGGCATTGACCACAACTTGGACCTTGGTGAACCTCAGTATCGCTTTGAATTAACACAACAAGGCCGAGCATTAGGGTTTGATACTGCAAGTCTTTCACAACAAGTGTTACAAGCGTTTGGTGGCGACATCGTTCAGCAGTTCCAACGTGGTAAAGATGAGGTGAAAGTTCGAGTTCGTTACCCAGAATCCGATCGTCAAACCATTGCTGATATTAAGCAGTCTAGTGTCAGAACCAACGATGGTACTGTGGTGCCTTTAAGTTCGGTTGCTGAAGTGCATTCAGATTACCAAGTTTCAGAGATTACACGTATTGATAGCCAGCGAGCGGTTTATATTAGTGCTGTATTGGATAAAGATGTAGTTGCACCTGCAGAATTGGTTCATCAGTTGCAAGATACTTTGGTACCCAATTTAGAAGCGCAATACCCGGGGCTAACGGTGGACTTTGCTGGCGAAACCGAAGAGCAAGAAGAGACGGCCAGTTCCATGATGAGTATGTTTGTGCTCGCGATGATCGCTATTTATACCTTACTTGCTATCCCGTTGCGTTCATACATACAGCCAATGATCATCATGACCGCGATTCCATTTGGTATTGTCGGTGCAATCTTAGGACACTGGTGGAATGACTTAACAATCAGTATCCTATCGTTAAATGGTATTTTAGCGTTAAGCGGTGTAGTGGTGAATGATAGCCTGCTATTGGTGTCTCGTTTTAACGAGTTAATCAAAGAAAAAGGCAAGTCAGTTCACGATGCGATTGTGGAAGCGTGTTCTAGTCGTCTAAGAGCGGTGTTACTTACATCTGTCACCACGTTCGCAGGTTTGACTCCACTATTAAGTGAAACGTCTTTACAGGCTCAGTTCCTTATTCCTGCGGCCGCTGCGCTAGGTTACGGTATTTTGTTTGCTACGTTCATTACGCTGATTTTGACGCCAGCGCTATTACTGATTCAATGCGAAATTAAATCGCTGATACTTAAAGCAACTCACCGAGTTAAAGGCGTCGAGCAAACGGCTTAATAAAGGCTAAGCTAATGATGATATCTAGGCTGATGGCTGCCGAGTTAGTCTCAGAAATATCGGTCTAGATTCGTTACAGATCAAAATATTAAATCGCCGCATAACAAGCCACACTACAAACAATAATAGAGGTCGTCACGATGGCAGAATCCGTCACCAATAAACTCACAGATAAGCTCCAATTGCTTTTGGTTGAAGATGACCTCGATTTGGCTACTGCGGTTATTGATTACTTAGATTTGGAAGATATTCAATGCGACCACGCGGCGAATGGATTAGCTGGGCTCAATCTCATCGAAACAAACCGCTATGATGCGGTGATCCTCGATCTTAACCTGCCTAAAATGAACGGATTGCAAGTCTGTGAAAACCTGAGAACGCAAGGTATTGATACGCCTGTATTGATGCTCACAGCGCGGGATACCCTAGACGACAAGCTGATCGGCTTTTCCAAAGGGGCCGATGATTATTTAGTGAAGCCATTTGCGATGGAAGAGCTGATTGTTCGAGCGCAAGTCTTGGCCAAACGACGCAGTGGGCAGGTAAGTCGTTTATCCGTTTGCGACTTAGAAATCGACCTTAAACAACATCAAGCTTATCGTGCCAATTCTCCTTTAAAGCTTTCACCGACCGCATTGAAAATATTAGAGATCTTGATGCGCTCTAGTCCTACCCCAGTTTCACGAGAGACGATAATGCAAGGGGTGTGGGGGGACGAACAACCGGACAGCAACAGCTTAAAAGTACATATCTTTAATCTGCGCAAACAAGTGGATAGCGAGCAAGAGAATAAATTACTGCATACTATTGCTGGCAAAGGGTTTGCGATTAAGGAGTTACCTGAAAGATGAAGATTAGGCCAAGTTTAAGAATCTACGTCCTGCTGGCGATTTTGGTTACTGGAGTGACGACCATTCTGGTGCTATCGGCGTTGAGCATCAATTACTTTATTTCTGGGATGGATGTGGCTATGCGTGGCTCTATGATTGCTCAAGCTCAGCAAGAGGCAGTTAAGCCAGGTGAGCCAATGACCAATCAAGAGTTTACGGTTGCTACGCGCTGGAGCGATTTACCGCAAGGTATTCGAACTCATATTGAGCAGAGTAACGTTGAGTTAAACGTCATCTCGAAAAAGATTCTTGGCAAGTCGATATTTGCACCGCCAAAAGAAGGTTACTTTGTCATGAAGGTGATGAAGGGAGACGAAGTGCGTTACGTTTCGGCTGTGTTTGACCAAAGACAAGACCACTTTTTAGAAGACAAAGCATTGCCTCATTTTGTGACGATTTTTCTGACGGCGTTAGCCGCGATTATTCTGTTTTTTGCCATTTTAGTTTTGATACTACGAAAGGTAGCATCGCCCGTTGAACAACTAAAAAATTGGGCTAAATTGTTAGATAAAGATAACCTCTGCGAACCTACACCAGATTTTCATTTTAGTGAGTTGAATACTTTGGCAAATATCATTCGCGACAGCTTAAGTTCAGTTCAGAGTGGTTTAGAACGAGAGCAGAAGTTTTTAGGCTATGCCAGCCACGAGCTGCGCACGCCGATTGCAGTCACAAGAACCAATAGCGAACTGCTAGAGAAGTTGATTAAAAAGGGCAAGAGCCAAGAAAAGCAGCTTGAAGTGATAGACCGAATCAAGCGTGCAGGCTTTACCATGACAGATTTAACTGAAACCTTGTTGTGGCTAACCCGACAGCAAAATAAAGACCTACCAGTTGAGCACATACATCTTGGCGAATTGCTGCGACAGATAAACTACGACTTAACCTATCTATTAAATGGAAAAGCTGTGGTTGTAAACCTTGAAAGCGACGACACGCACTGCCAGTTACCTGTTGGGCTTACTCGCATTGTGCTGACTAACTTAATCCGAAATGCATTCCAACACACTGGCAGCGGTACTGTGCGTATTGTTCAATCAGGCTCAAAAGTCACCATCGTTAACCACAATACCGATGGCACAATCGAAGATAATCATTTGGGCTTTGGCCTAGGTCTGGAGTTAACTGAAAAGCTTCTGGCACAATATCAATGGCAATACCACAACCAAGAACAGGCTGGTGGACGTGAAGTGTGGGTGGATTTCTCATAATGCATTGGCTTGATCGTTTTAAAGTGTTTCGTTATCACCGAAAACAGACCCATCGTTGGAAAGGTAACAAGGCAAAGTCTTTGGGATGGACCAGCGAAGAGAGCCAACTGTGTCGCTTTGAAGTTATTGCGCGTTCGGCAGACTTTGAGAAAAAGAGTGTTTTAGATTTAGGTTGTGGCTATGGAGAGTTGTTTGAACTGCTTGATAGCATCTATCGAATTCGCTCATACACAGGCGTTGATCAACATACCGATTTTTTAAATAAGGCCAAGCAAAATTACACAGAACAACGCTGCGAGTTTTTATCGGGTGACATGAGCAAGATGAACCTCGAGCCACACGATATGGTTATCGCCAGTGGCTCATTGAACTACATCTCTCGTGATACAGATTACCTAACCAATATGATCACTCGTATGTTTGGATTAGCGAATCAGACTGTGATTTTTAACCTTCTCAATTCAAGTCAATATCCATCTCGCAATACCTTGATGAGTTACCACCCTGATGGCGTATATCGTTTCTGTAAAACGCTTTGTGATGATGTCTCGTTAATAGAGGGATACGCAGAAGGGGATTTCACGATAGTGATGAACAAAAGCGTATGATGACCTTAATATGAGCCAAAGCAACCACCTGAAATAGACAAAAGCCGCAAACCTAAAGAAGGGTGCGGCTTTTTGGGCTATTTAGACCAACTTATCTGTTACCGTTAACTTAACGAATGTTATTTAGCAAACGTAAATTCATCAACAGTCGTTATTGACTCAGTGGTTTGTTTTCTACGAGCCCATAAGGGATATTACTAAACACCTTAGGGTTGCCTTTTAGGGTTGGCGCTTCGTTTACTTGCTGCCAGTCGAGTAACATGATCGCCAGCACGTTGCGGTGTTCACCGTATTCAAGATCAAAATCACCAGTGATCGAAGGGATCATACCGCGTTGCTTGTCGATAGCGGATTGTATTGCGAGACGTGTTTTCTCAACAACGGGATCATTTTCTAAGCCTGCCAATAAGAAAGTTAACCCAACCTCAGCAATCACATCTTCTTTAGCACGTAGCAAAATCGTATCAATGTTCTCTCTGAAGTAATCGTAGATCCATTGATGTTCTTGTTCACTCACTTGGTGTTGATAGTACTCTGAGTCACCAAAGATCACGTGTGTCATGCCATAGAGTTTATTGCCGTACTGCTGGGTCGAAAGCTTCTTATCTTGCTCATCTGGGTAGGCCTTTTTGAAGGTATCGATGAACTGCTCGACAACATCTTGCTCTCCTAGTTGGCGTAGCCAATAGACCTGATTAGCTAATTGGGCAGCCCACGCTTTAATCATGTCTTCATTGGTCACGTATCGTGAGAAGTCATAACGACGAATGATTTCACGCAGCTCGGCATCATTGTTGTGTTCTAAACCGTATTCATTGGCTCGCGCCATAGAGCCTAGAAGGTCAACGCCAAGATAAAGGTATTCTGGCATGTGTTTGGTGATGTTGTAGCGTCGAACACTGCGCTCATCGTTATCGCCAACATAAGAAGCAACGCGCTTCTCTGAGTAGAGTACGATTTGCTCCATGGTATGAACGTCGTTCGATAGGGTGCTGAGTTTACTCGCTACACGTGCCATATCACTCCACACCGCAGCCGAATATTTATCGTCTAATGTTTGGCGATACATGCGCAGCCCGTAGTGACCTTCTTTGAAGGCGGGCAGGGTGTAAAGTTGAGTTTCGTATGTAGTGCGAATGAGGTCAGCTGATTGCTTAAAAGATTCTTTCTGAGATTGGAGATCATCAGCTTGGTATTGAGTCTCTGTTGCGCTTGGTTCCTGAAGCGTTTCCTGTGCGTGAACCGCAATTGCAAAGGAGGCTGATAACAAAGTGCATAGGGTTATGGTTTTTAACTTCATGTCGTAAGGTACCAAGCTGATTAATAGTACAAGTAAAATAACATTGATGAATCCTTTAATGTAAGGTTTGGGTCAATACAATGTAAGCTTTATAAGGTTCATTGAGGATTTTTGATTTAACAACCGGAGTGACTAATTGGCTTATCAGTGATGAATGACTCAATAATGAGTGGAGACTGGACGCTAAATGTGGATTTTTAACGACTTGACGGCATACTTGAAGAGTAAGCCAGAAATGAGCCAGTTAAAGGCAGTAAACAGAACAAAAGTGTTAGAGGTTCGTGAATGCCAAGTCGTTCTAGCAAGCAGTGGCCTGCCAAATTATTATCTTTGTTGTTTTTCTTGTTGGTTGTGAGCGCCATAGAGTTCTTTCACACCAAACAGTTAGTCTTCCTACAAAATGAATCCTATTCCGAGGCAAAGAGGCAGCTCTCTATTATCCGATCTCGCATAGAAGCGACGATCGTTTCCGATATGTATATTCTCAATAGCTTATCAACCCTTGTATCCGTAAACCCTAATAGCGACCAAAAAGACTGGGAGCAAATTGCGCAAAATATTATTCGAGATGGTTTCCATATTCGATTGATAGCTTTAGCTGAAGATGATGTTCTAAATTTCGTTTATCCAATGGAAGGCAATGAACAAATCCTTGGCATTGACTATCGCGACCACCCAACCCAATGGGAATCGGTTGAAATTGCTCGTAATATCGGCAATACATTTATTGCTGGCCCATTTGAGTTGTTTCAAGGCGGCCAAGCCTTGATCACACGCACGTCTATCTTTAGAGATCCCCCTTTTAATCAAGACTATTGGGGAGTTTTGAGTGCCGTGATCGATTTAGATTCACTGCTCGAGGATGTTGGGGTCGATGGAATAGAAAATAAATATGAGTTTGCGATTTGTGGTGCAAATAGTATGGGCCAAGAGGGCGCTGTTTTCTATGGCAAAGAAGATGTGTTCAATAATGCCTTTACGACCGAGCAAGTAAATTTTCCATACGGTGGATGGTACCTTGCTTTATCTGGGAATGAGCATGTGCTTATGGATGTGCCTTGGTATCGTATCCATGGTGTTAGGCTTGTAGGCTACACTCTGATGCTTATTCTTGCGATTGCTTATATTATGATTTACCGGCTTTATCGCGTTGCGGATAGCCGATCAATGCATGATGAATTGACAATGTTGCCGAATCGACGCTATTTCATGTATAGCCTAAAGCAAGCATTTAAAACGGTTCAAAAACAGAGAACACAGACCTTTGCTGTGGTTAATATTGACCTCGATGGCTTTAAAGCGATTAACGATACTTATGGTCATGCAGCGGGCGACAAAGTTTTAATTGAATGTGCTAAACGGATAAAAAGTAAACTGCGCACCTCTGATATTGTTGCAAGAATAGGTGGGGATGAGTTCTTAGTGTTGTTGCCACGTATTATCGATGATCAACACGTGGCATCGATTACAAGTAAGCTACAAAGTGCGATTTGTGAAACTCCAGTCGTTTACGACGGGCACTCGATTTATCTCAGTATCAGTGTTGGTTGGGTAAGTTATAATGACAACTTCAATGATATAGATGGTCTATTGAAAGCTGCTGACGAAAAAATGTACCAACAGAAGCGCCAAGTCACCTAAGTTGAATCTGGTCTATGATTAGAATTTAGTTGCTGAAAGTGGGGAAAAGCCTCAGAATACCGCGCTTTGCTTCGTATCAATGATTTGATAAGCAAAAGCTGAAGCAACGCATTTTTATCGTGTTGCTCATACTAAATGTTATTCAACTGAGAAAATAATCTATGAGTTTTACCTCCCTTGGCCTTTCTGAACCGATCCTTAAAGCTATTGAAGCACAAGGTTACGATAAGCCATCACCAATCCAAGAGAAAGCCGTGCCTGCTGTCCTAACGGGCAAAGATGTTATGGCCGCTGCTCAAACAGGTACAGGTAAAACTGCAGGCTTCACGCTACCTATTCTTGAAATGTTATCAAAAGGCCCTCGCGTACGTCAGAACCAAGTTCGTGCGCTAGTGCTAACACCAACACGTGAGCTTGCTGCGCAAGTGAACGGCAGCGTAGTTAAATACGGTATTAATTTACCGCTTACTTCTACCGTTGTGTTTGGTGGCGTGAAAATTAACCCTCAGATGCAAAAATTGCGTAAAGGTAGTGATGTGCTGGTGGCAACACCAGGTCGTCTACTTGACCTATATAACCAAAATGCTGTGCGTTTTGACCAACTTGAAATTCTAGTGCTAGATGAAGCTGACCGTATGCTAGACATGGGCTTCATTCGTGATATCCGTAAAATCTTAGCATTTTTGCCTAAGAAGCGTCAGAACTTACTGTTCTCAGCGACTTTCTCTGATGATATCCGTAGCCTAGCAAAAGGCTTGGTGAACAATCCTGTTGAGATCTCGGTAAGCCCTGCAAACTCGACAGCGAAAACGGTTGAGCAAAGCATCTACCCAGTAGACAAAAAGAAAAAGAGCGCCATGCTAGCTAAGCTGATCAAAGATAACGATTGGCGACAAGTGTTGGTATTCAGCAAAACAAAACACGGTGCAAACAAGCTTGCTCGTTTCCTTGAAGAGCAAGACATCACAGCCGCTCCTATTCATGGTAACAAGAGCCAAGGTGCGCGTACTAAAGCCTTAGAGAACTTTAAAACAGGTAAAGTGCGAGTGCTTGTTGCGACCGATATAGCTGCTCGTGGTATCGATATCCCACAGCTACCTCAAGTGGTTAACTTCGATCTTCCGCATGTATCAGAAGACTATGTACACCGTATTGGTCGTACTGGCCGTGCTGGTGAAGTCGGTAAAGCAATTTCATTGGTGTGTGCTGATGAAGTGGGTGAGCTGTTCGGTATTGAACGCCTGATTCAACAGGTGCTAGAGCGTCGTGAACTTGAAGGTTTCTCCCCAGTAAATAAGTTACCTGAGTCTCGACTCGATTCTCGTCCAATTAAGCCTAAAAAACCGAAGAAGCCTCGTGAACATTCTGATGGCCAACGTTCAGGTGAGAACGCTCGCGGACATAAACCAGCAGGTAAAAACAAGCGTCATGTCTCTGGTTCAGGTTCTGCTCCTAAGCGTAAGCCAAATTCAGCTAAGAAGGCGACTGATGGCAATTCAGCCGTTGCAACGGATGATCAGTCAGTAAGAAATAATGGCAGTAACTATAAACGCGGTAATGCGGCTAACAAGCCTTCTGTGAATAACTCAGGTTCTCAAAGTACATTGGGTAAACCTAATGCTTCTGGTAAACCGAACAACTCTGGCAAGCCAGCAGGCGCAGGGAAACCTAAGAAGACAGGTTACGGTGGTAGCTATGGTTCAAATAAGCCTTCGGCGAATAAGCCAGCAGCGAATAAACCATCTAGAAGCCGTGCTAAGCCAGCACCTCAGAAATAGTTTTTCTTTGGTAAGTCGATAAGCAGATAGGTTATAATAAGATAAGTGTTGTAGAGGTTCTGTAACAAGAATTGCTTTTTAGGATAATTCTTGTTCATTAGTCACTTTCTGCTACTTAACTCAAATAAACGCGAATATTGAATTTCAATGTTCGCGTTTTTTTATGGGTGTTGTTTAACAAACTAGCAGGGATTTATTTGTGTTTAAAGTCATTGAATCTAAGGGAAATAAGGTATGTAGAGGAAGGTTAATAAATCTTTAATGGTTCATTAATAACAACATAATCACTAGCGTTTTTGTTGGTTTTTGCAATTTGCAATTTCAGTTTGCAAAACAAACAAGGATTTACGTCTAATACGTGTCCAGATGCGTAGAAAATACGGGTTTTTAAAGTTGGCACGCATAGTGCATTAGTATTAGTGACCCTTCTTAAGCCGAGGGTCACCTAGCCAACTGACGTTGTTAGTGAACCCTTATTGTTCACACAAAATATATGACCAATCACCCTTTTGTGATTGGTTTTTTTTTGCCTGAATTTTAGGTCCCATTTTTTGTTATTACTTTTTACTCCCCGCACTTCGAGTAACAGCTTGGTTGGCGCGGGCATTCTCCTCCTCTTGAGCAGATAAGCCTCGCCTCTGTCTCTATCCCACGTTCAATCCAATTTATATTTAGAATCTTGGCTATTGTCGTGAGATCTTTCTTGATGTTACGTGGGATAACCACAGAACCGCCGTTATTAACGCATGACGCTTTAAGTTGCTCTGCTATGTCTCTTGAATTACCGCCTTGAGCATCAATCGCAGGGTTGAGATCTATACCAGCACATAACACGCGATTGTTGCCGGCAGGATCCGTCATATTGATAGATTCACAGCAGTAGATCCTTGGCTCATCGCCCACATTCAAAATGGAGATTTGAGCCGAGCTTCCCGCTCGAGGTTCTGATAATCGACGGAATACAGCCCAATGTTGACATGGATCAGCCACCGTTCTCATATTTCCCCAAGGTAGCGGAATCCCGTTCCCGCGGTAAACTGCCTTGAGTTTCCCCGGCCCATAAGCATCAAAGTAGTGCCAGTGAGGGTAGGGCGATACTACCGTCATTCGACGCATCGCAACAGAGGGGGAAACCCCTGCTCTTTTGTGAACGTCGATTTCGTAACCAGTACGGTCGAGTAACTGCCTAAACGGGACTTTTGGGCACAACAATGCCCCAGCAAAGAAGCTGGATTCAAAATCTCGCCATGCTTGTAGAATATCTTGAGAGTTGAGCTGTGAAGATCCTGATACCTGGTTGTCGTCCCATGTGTTGTTGTTACCGACCGACAACACACTCTTTAGGCCTTCTTTGCTGTGCAGAATGCAATGGCCGATATAAACCGAGAGGTCGTATTTCAGACGGGTAGGGTACTCTTTAAGAATCTCGTTCAAGAAGATCGTACCGGGAGGCTCAAAAAACGAGGTGACTAACTGCTTGGCATTAATCCCTAGCTCATCAACAACGTCTTGTGGTGTACGAGTTACCCAGCGGATGTTGATTCCTAGGTTTCTAGCGATGTCTATAAGGTCTTCTACGCTGAGGTTAAGGCGTTTTAAGCCCACTTCCTCTGCGGCGCGCTCAAGGTCGGGGAAGTGGTTCTGGTTGCTCTCTTGGTGTGCCCTAATCAAGAGATGCGCAAACTGACGGCCCGAGATTCCCGTTTGTGACAGCATTTCAGGAATAGCAATTTGTAGGATGTCGTTGGAGAAAAGGAAACTAGGCTCAAGTGCCATGCCACTTATCCCACCACGATTCCCTTTATCAGGGGCAATGGCTTGTTGTTCAGATTCATCGTCGAGGAACCAGGTTGGGTTCTTCTGAAAGACCTGTGCTACCACCTCCAGCATATCAATGCTTGGAACCCGCTTTCCACGTTCAATCATTGAGAGGTAAGAAACGGAAGGTGCGTATTCTGGGTTGATTCTAATACAACGCGCAGACAGATCTTCCATCGTTAAATGGTTACGTTTTCTTAGGTTTCGTATTTTCGTACCCAGGAAGTGTGACTGACGAACTAAACTTTTTGACAAGGCCATATTTGTAAAATTCACATTGTAAAATTTTTGTTGTGAAATTGTATGTAAAAAAACGCTAATCTACAAACTAAGCAATTCACAAAATGACAAATAAATTAAACGTTAGTTTGGAATAATTGCTCTAGGACACATTTTTGCTGTAGAAATCGGTGGTTATCACCGGACTGGTCAAGAGGGAAAGACTATGAATATGCTGACATTCGATAAAACAGAAATCCAAAAACAATCAAAGCCATTTATCGCTGAAGCTGTCTTTGCCGTGGAGACAATCAGTGCCAACCAGCAAACTGAGAAGCAAGTGAAAGCGAAGCAACTGCTTGATAGACTTTTTCCGTTAGAGAACGGCTCACATCAAGATGTGACTAGCTACGTAGTCGATTACCGCCATATCATGGCTTACTTTAAAGATGGCCAGCACAGTGGCTTAAAGCACCCTAAACAGTTTGTAGCGTACATGGGTGAGAAGAATGACCCAGACTCTATCTTGTTCCGCGATGGTAGCGGAAGCCACTTAGAGGTGATGATTGGTTGCCATAAAGGAACGGGTTGTATTGAACTGGTTGAGATTAATGATATTCAACTTGAGTCTTGCACAACCTTTGGCCAGTCGCCAATGGAAGCTACGACCACAATGCGTGAAGAGACTATCGCAGCAATGCGCCACTGGATAAGTTTGATTCAAGGTGATGCGAAGGGTAAACCAAAGGCATGCAGTGAAGACAAAGAGTTCAGAGCAAAAAGTGGTGAAGATTACTGTCTAAATTATTGTTACCAAATCTAGTTACATGAAATAGGGTTGAGATAACTATAAAGTTAAAGCCAGTAGATAATCAATCGATACGTCTACTAACGAGAAAAGCCCCAAAGATTAACGCAGTAGTTAGTCTTTGGGGCTTTTTGATGCTCTTCTCAACGTATATTGATTAATGCTTCACTGGCTCTAGTTGAGATTTACTAGTGATAACCTTAAAGAGGCATGACTCGGTTACGGCCAAGTGATTTCGCTTCATAAAGTAATTTATCCGCGCGTTCAACTAATGACTGGGCTGATTCGCCTGGTTCAAGTTCAGCAACACCAAACGAAGCGGTAATATTACCAACCTGTTTTCCACTACGGCGATCTTTAATCGACAGCTTTTCTAGAGAACGTCGGTTGGTATCAGCAAGTTGGCGAGCTATGCGTAGTGATTTGTTTGGAACGATAAGAGCGAACTCTTCACCACCAAATCGGTATGCTGAAATACCTTCTCGGCAACTTAATTTCAATTTACGAGCAATTCCTTTAAGAACCATGTCACCAAACAAGTGGCCATACGTGTCATTGAAGTTTTTAAAATGATCGATGTCGAGCAGAATTAAACACAGAGATTGTTTCGCTTCACACAAGGTTTCTATATCACGGTCGAAAGACCGACGATTATAGAGCGTCGTTGTGCTGTCAAAAAGCGCATCTTTCTGTACTTCTACCAATTGGGTCTTCAGCTTGGTGATCTCTGACGTTGCAGAATTCAACTGAGAATTGAGAAATTGGGTCGAGTGACGGATATTCCGAGATTCTGAAACAAGTTGGCGAACCAAAGACATGACTTCATCGATAGACAAACTATCATTGTCAACACGAGCTAGATCCTCGAAGCTTTTATCGATCATATCGGAGAAAGCGGAGGTGTCAGTGAGCGTATCGTTCATCGAGTTCGAGACTTCAGAAACCAACAATTCTAAGTTTGCGCGAAGATCGTTGATGTTGGTTTCGGATTTGCTAGCAACATAATTGTTGTAAAGTTGCTCACCAATAGCTGGTGGGCAAATGCCGTAGCTTTCCAAAATACCATCCATGTCTTGAGTCAGCTGCGGGATAGCATTATCGACATAGGTGTACCAAAGTGCATAATTTGCAGGTGTGGTGGACACTCTGTTCTTCATCATAAGAGGTACCGCTTTTTTTAGATTAGCGGTGGATTTCTGAAATTCGTCTTTTTTCATTATTTTTACTGCAGATACCAAACTAACTCAAGCCACTTTCGGACAAGATTAGCGGATTTCGAAGGTCTTTGCTTCAAAAATTATATGATTAATGGATGAGGGTTGGATAAATTACTTATTTTTATTATGAATATCGATTGCGCATTGATAAATGGCAGGTAATGGATTGTTCTTTAACCATATTTTGGGTTGATTTTTTTGAACGAAGATTGGGTTTTTATAAAATTACAAGTGAATATGAGTGTTGTAATACTTCAATGATTCTCACTAAGTGACGTTTAGAAGCTATGTCCGAATAGTAGACGCCTAATACCAATCAAACTAAATAATGGGTCATCCTAGCTTGTTAAAACACTCGATAACATCGCTAGAAATTTTGATTGATGAAGTTTGACTCGTTAGGTATATACCGATTTAAACTTACATCGAAGGAAGGACAAAGATAGGGGAGATTTATAAGCAGACATAAAAAAGCGCCGATAAAAATCAGCGCTTTAAAATTCTTTTTAGCTAAAAGCTAATTATTGAGCAACAACGTTTGCTGCTTGTAGGCCTTTTTGACCGTTTTCAACTTCGAAAGAAACCTTTTGGCCTTCTTTCAGAGTTTTGAAGCCTTCTGAAGCGATTGCACGGAAGTGTACGAATACGTCAGCACCGCCGTTGTCTTGAGAAATGAAACCGAAACCTTTCTCTTCGTTAAACCATTTTACAGTGCCAGTATTTGTGTTAGACATAATTTGTCCCTTATTCATAAATTTTCTAAATTGTTGATTGCATTACTGCAATGCGCTGATAATTGAATTATTTAATATTGCTAAGAAATAAGGAAAAACTACTTACAAAAACGGGTAACGATTTTACATGTCATTTTTTACTATTCATCTAACTTAAATAACTCCGGCTAACAGAGCGAGTGCATGTTAACACAGTCTTTCCGATTGTACACTCATTGATTGATAAATCATCGAGTTTTTTTGTCATGTTGTGCCAACCGACATAAACTACCCTCAATAGCTGATAGTTTTATAGGGTTTTGCTGCAGTGACAAAGTAAAAAGGAAGCCTGTAGCTTCCTTTTCATCATTAGTATAGACGATCTTAACGTTTGAAGTTGATATCTTCGATTTGATCTAAGTTAATTTTTGTTTTTGCAGGTTGCGTTTCAGCAATTACCTTGCCGTGTCGAACTGAGTATTGAACTGGTACTTGGCGACGAACAGCATCAAAGCCATTGTCAGCAGGCAAGATCAGAAGGCTACCTGGTTTACCTTGTTCAATACCGTAGTTGTTTTGAATGTTTAGAGTACGAGCTGAGTTCTTGCTGATCAAATCAAGTGAGGTATTGATTTGGTCATAGCCCATAACTTGTGTTACGTGCAGCCCCATATGCAAAACTTGAAGCATATTTGCTGTGCCAAGCGGGTACCATGGGTCAAACACATCATCGTGGCCAAAACAAACGTTGATGTTTGCTGCTAGCATCTCTTTCACACGAGTCACGCCACGGCGTTTTGGGTAATCGTCGAAACGGCCTTGTAAGTGAATGTTCACTAACGGGTTTGCTACGAAATTGATACCAGACATCTTCAATAGACGGAACAGACGAGACGCGTAAGCACCGTTGTAAGAACCCATCGCCGTTGTGTGGCTTGCTGTTACCTTTTCACCCATCTCAAATTTATGAGCAAGGGCTGCCAGTGTTTCAACAAAACGAGATTGTTCGTCGTCGATTTCGTCACAGTGAACGTCGATCAGACAGTCGTACTTGCGTGCAAGCTCGAACACGTAATGCAGAGATTCAACACCGTATTCACGAGTGAATTCGAAGTGAGGGATAGCGCCAATAACGTCAGCGCCGATCTTCACTGCTTCTTCAAGCAACTCTTTGCCGTTAGGGTATGAAAGAATGCCTTCCTGAGGGAATGCAACGATCTGAATGTCGACCCACTCTTTCATCTCTTCACGAACTTCAACCATCGCTCTTAACGCAACTAACGTTGGGTCAGATACGTCAACGTGAGTACGCACGTGTTGAACACCGTTAGCGATCTGCCATTTCAGTGTTTGCTTCGCACGAGATTTAACGTCTTCAATTGATAGCAGTTCTTTGCGCTCAGCCCAACGCTCAATACCTTCAAACAAAGTGCCAGAGATGTTCCAGTTAGGCTCACCAGCGGTTTGAGTGGTATCTAGGTGGATGTGCGGTTCACAGAACGGTGTAACTGCAATGCCACCTTCAGCATCAAGAATGTCACCTTGATGATTAATTTGTGCGTCATTATCGAGAATGCGAGAAAATTGACCATTTTCAATCAGAATCTGTTTCAAGCCCTCTTGGTCTTGAAGTTTCGCGTTCTTGATTAATAAGGTTGTCATAGTGTGTCCTTAAGCGGCCTGAGATTTCAGAGCTTTTTTGTTCAATAGAGGATTAAGCACGAGGTAACTGATTGCACCACCTAACACTGCGTTCAAAGGAACAACGCCAGGAAGGAAATGACCAGCGGCTACGCCTGTTGCTACCGCGATAATGCCAGCCCAATTAACGGTTTGGAACTCTGCATTTGCAAAATCTTTGTAACGTTTACGATTCGCAAAGAAGTCGGCGATGATTACGCCACCAATTGGTGGAATCGCCAACGATAGGAAGGTTAGCCAACCTACGAAGTTGTTGTACAACCAAAGCGCGAAAATCGTACCGATGATGCCGTTAATGATAGACATTGTAGTACTTGAGCGACCAGTGATGTTAGATAAACCAAGGCCAGATGCATAAAGAGCGTTTTCATTGGTTGTCCAGATGTTCAAGCCAAGCACGATGATCGCTGGAAGCAGCAGCCCTTGTGCGATCATTACATCTGAAATGTCTGATTGGCCTGTTGCTGCTGCACCGGCTGCACCGAAGATAAACATCAGTGAGTTACCGATGAAGAATGCAACCATTGTGATTAATACTGCGCTCGCTGGCTTTTTACCAAAGCGAACAAAATCGGCCGTTAGCGTACCTGCACTAACAAATGAACCTACAACCATTGCTAAGGCCATTGAGAAGTCCATTGGAGTTTCTGGTTTAATCAGTTGTAGCTGTTCTAGTCCGCCAACGCTGTCTACCGCAGTCAACACTGAGTAACCACCTAGAATTGCAATCGCTGGAACAGCAATCGCTGAAAGCACCATTAGCGCTTTAATACCGAAGTACACCGTACCTGTCATCAAAAGGCCTGACACAATAATCAAAGTGTTGGTATCAATGCCCGTCGCTTTCTGTACTGGAATTGCGAACATCGCTACACCTACGCCAAACCAACCGACTTGTGTACCACCAAGTAGAGCAGAAGGAAGCCATGAGCCTTTTGTACCGAAAGAGAAACGAGCTAGGAGGTGAGTAGAGAGGCCAGTAGATGAGCCGATGTAGCCAAGAAAAGAAGTGTAAATACCAAGAATTAGGTTACCGATGAGAACGGCGAGGAAAAAATCGTTGAATGAGAGGCCTGTCCCGAGTGAACCACCTGTCCACATACTTGCAGAGAAGAAAGTGAGTCCAAGCATTACCATGGTGAGTGAAGCAACTCCTTTCCTAGCCGATGCTGGAACCGGCCCAAGACTGTAGTTATTATCCGCAGCCATCTTTTACCTCCGCAATTGATCAAAATTAAAAATAACGGTTGCCGTATTGCAGGCAAACGAGCGCATTATGGTGGTATAAATCACATAGTCAATGCTATTTTTGTCAATAGTTGTACGTCTGAGTAGGTTAACGAATTAATTATCTTATATAACATGGGGTTATTTTTTTTATTGTGCCATATAAATAAATAGAAAACGTTTTCTATAACGCATTACTTGTCTAATGTCGGGTGTTGGATGTTAATGTTGGTTATTATTATTTTGAATGGGTGTCTGTATATTTAGGAGGGGGGTTAATCAAACGACAGGCAAAAAAATAGCCAATCGCAATAACCGCAATTGGCTTATATATTTTGTGAACAAGAAAGGTTCACTAACAACGTCAGTTGGCTAGGTGACCCTCGGCTTAAGAAGGGTCAATATATACATTGCAGGTAGTGTGCCAACTTTTAAAACAGCATGAAACGGTTGTTTTATAGCAATTTGGTGCGTATTTGAGCGTTTTGTTCGCTTTTTTGGAATTCGATATCGCATTTTGCAATTGCAATTTGCAAGTGTTGGTCGTTTGGTCGCCAATAAGAGTAAACGGTAGAGGCGCTGAGGTTTCTGCATTTTTAAGTTCTTTTAGACCTTTATTAGATAGAATTTGTAGCCGAAAAAATAGAAAAAACTGAAAGTTAAAAAAACAGAAAGCCCGTAATATCTGAGAACGTACGGGCTTTCTTTTTTTGACTAATGAGGCGTGTTAGATGGAGTAAAAGAAGTATAGTTGAGACTTCATTCGAATGATGATTCCACGAATCACATCTAGGAAACCCATAAAGCTAATTGGCTTTTCACCGCTTACCCATGCTAGTCCAACAGAACCTACTGGTATATCGTAACCTTTCGCTTCATCAATTTTTAGACGGACAAAGTGATGCTTGTTCTGAAGGTTTCGACCTGTCGTTACACGAACTTGCTCATCGAGGCCTAGTAAGTTAGCTTGTGCTTCGCCTGTCGCTTCTACAATACCTTCTACGGTCGCAGAGAATATTTTCCCCGGGTATACGGCGGTAGAAAACTCTGCGGGTTGGCCAACCTTTACGTTACGAATCGCTTGGTGATTCACTCGCATCAATACATACTTTTCTTCGGTATACATTTGGATACGAGGCATCATTGAAACTCGCTGTCCTTCACGAAGGATAAAGTTTGTCACAAAGCCGTCGGTTGGAGCGGTTACCTTGGTGCTGTTCAGATCCCATTGTGCTTGTGCCAACGTAGCCTTTGCTGAATCGACTTCAGTTTGCTTTTTACTCACATTGGTTTCTGCTTTGTGGATGTTTAGTTTCGCATTTTCGGCATCGACTTCTTTTTTACTGAGCTGAGACTCTAGCGTTGTGACATTATGAGTTGCTAAGTCTACCTTTGCCGTTTGTTGGTCGATGTCAGTTTCAGTAATCGTATGTTCTACGACACTGTTTTGCTTCTGGTAACGATCAAGCGTTTTTGATTGCAGTACTAAGTCTGTTTTTGCTGATTCTATTTGTGCAATCGAAGCCTTGATGTCTTCAAGCGCTGATTGGTAACTGATTTTAGCAATACTAACTTCTTGATGAGCTGTGTCTAAAGCGACTTCCGTTGATTCAAGTTGAACACTTGCTTTGTCTCTTGCGATTACATATTTAGTGTCATCAATCTCATAAAGAAGCTGCCCTTCCATGACATCTTGGTTTGGACTGATGTGAACTTTAGTCGTTTTCCCTGTTACCGCTGTTGAGTCCGGACGTAACTGAATATGTGGAGACTGAACAACTGAACCACCCGACAGATCCATCGGAGTGTAGTTGATCAATCCAACCCACACGAACATCAACCATGACGTACCACCGAGATAAGCGAACGCCTTAGTGCCTTTGTTCCACGGCATGCCCACTAGTCTCAGTAAATAAATGAACAGTGCCCAAATAGCTAAACCTTCTAACATACTGGGTTCTCCTCATTTTTATCGTTTTGTTCTGGTTGAACGTCAGGTTTAGCTGGCGCTTTCCATGTGTCCCTCAGGTTAATAATGGCTTTTTCCATATCAACAAAGGCCAATATGACGGCAAGTACCCATACCCAATGCCAAATAAAACCAATCCATGTTAATGCGGTGATTAAGCCGAGTTGTTGATGCTCTTTACTGTGAGCTTTATTGATTGGTAATTCATGAACACGCCAGAATCCGTAACATGCAGCCGCGATAGTTGCGACTAATACAACGCCTGCTACGACGTGCAATGCGGTATCGGCACCGGTTCCGACAAATGGGACACTTAATAAACTCATTGATAAATCCTAAGCTAAATGATGCGCCGAGTGTGATGGACGTCGGATTTATAGGTTGTAAATTTACCAATTATTTCGATAATAGTGTTTATATGATTTGATCTATCATTAAACTTCTAGGGGGCAGCGACGAATGAACCATTGTAACTTCTTAAGAGCGTTAGGAATTTTGGGTATTTATCAGCATGCAGTGACGAATCCCATGGTTAATGTGGAGCGTTTAGGTATTCCTAAGTCGGTATTTAGTAACTCGATGAACCTCATTCCGGTGAATGAAGTTGATAAATGGTATGACTTGCTTGAACAGCAAACTAATGATCCGGATATCATATTGAAATTGGCCGATCGTGTCGATATTGAAAGATTAGGCCCGTTAACGAATTGGTTTTTTTCTGGTCACGATCTTGCGTCGACGATTCGTAGAGTCAACATCGGACTGCACTGTTTACAGTCGGGTGCTTTCTTATACGGTGCTCAAGTCGGGACCATGATTAAATGGTGCTACGACAATCCCGCTTACACGGAAACGGGCAAAGTACACGACTCAATAAGAGTGGCAATTTTCATTATGAAGATTTTGCGCCGTTATTTAGGGGATGATTTTAAACCTGTGGCGGTATCAATTGCCGGCCATCGAGATAACGTTGATCTTTACCATGAGTATTTCGGTTGCACGGTTCAATGGGGGCAGCCGCGTACAGAGGTTTGGATACGGAGTGAGTCTAGGTTATCCATTAATCAATCACCATCGAACAGTAAAACGAATCTGGCGATGAATTTTCATGACTTAGACAATTATCTCAATATGCCGGATGCTGGTGATGAACATAAGGTGACTTATGAGATGATCAATTATAGTCGTCATTTTGGTTTGCCTACCTTACATAAAGTTTCCAGTTTACTCGGTCTATCTGAACAGCAGTTCCAGCGACGATTACACAAATTGGGTGTTAACTTTTCTACCATAATGGGATACGCGTTAAGCAACGTGGCCGTGGAACTGTTGTTGTATTCAGTGCCGATAGAAGAAGTTGCAACGAGATTAGGTTATACCAATGTCGCGAGCTTTAATAGGATGTTCAAAAAACACCGAGGACTAACACCTAAGCAGTATATTGAACGTTTTGATAGTGAATGCTGATCATTACTTTTATTAGCCTTTGACTCGCTTTTGAAAGTGAGTGGTTAAATAAACGATAACCCAAGTACTAAGGATAAAAGGAGCCGTCAGCGGCAGTAGTGACAATTCATGAAAACCGAGTGTGATGAGGCTGCTCAAAAGAATGCCTAATAGGATTAACGGCCATGGGATTCGTGTATAAAGCACAAGCGCAAGAGTCGAAAGAATGGCATTGTACCCATAAAGACCTTGCTCAATTAGCGCGCCAGAAGCGCCAATTATATGGCTAAAAGCTGTGCTGAGAACGACCGAAGCAACGACCCACAGAGCATGTTTTAGGTTGTTAAGTGCGATGGCGATTAAGATAACTAGCCCCGACAATGCATTTTCGATAAAGCTGACTTGGCTGATCCCTTTTAAGAGCGGGATCACCACTGCTGACAAATTAAACCATGAACCTTGCTCAATACTGATTATTGGAACGAATACAGAGGTGGGGGTAGCAAAGGCCGATAGATCTAAGGTCGATTGGATAACATAAATTAGCCAAGATGTGAGGACAAAAGCGCTGGTGTAAGCGCGATACTTCTTAAAGCTGAATACAATGTTGGCTATGGGAACGGTGAGCAACGCGCCGAACACAGTGACTAGGACCAATAATGGTGTGACACCAAAAAAGTTACCGATAAACAAACCAATTAAAGCGCCATTTAATGCGTACATGCCGCTACTAATGTTGTCAACTGACTTGTTTGTGTTGCTGAAGGTAAATATATAAAAGACCAATGCATAACTGCAACTTGCACCAAGCAGGGTTAGGCAAGCCAGTGCCAGTGATTCAATAGAAATAGCAAGCAACAGCAGAAGTGACGTCATGACGGACGGTGTGAAATAGACTTGCCCAATACCATTGAGCAAGCCTTTAAGTGGGAGAGTGTCCTTATTCATCGTCATCATCTGATTACATTATTGAGTCATGTTAATTTTCTGTAAGTCAGATTGTATATAACTCCGTTCCGTTGACCATATTGGTGTGTTAATTTTGATACCAACGTTCGCCATAGGCTGCTTGATAATCTGGTTTTTCGATGAGGCCTTTCTGCTCGGGAACCGTTTCCAGTGGCCCTACAACGGTGCGATAAGGCAACACACCCGCCCAGACGGGAATATCCATATCAGTTTTATCATCATTTACACCATGTTTACCAATCTTCACGGATGCTTCCGTTAAAGGTATCGCCAATAACTCGGTCGCCTTGAGCTCTTTCTCATTACTGAGCCTGACTTCGCTGGTTCTTCCCGGTGCGATTTGCTCGATAAAGATATTCAACAAGCGATCCTTTTCATGATTGTCATCGATGACTGAGAATGACCCCAATACAACAGCAGAACGATAATGCGCGCTGTGATGAAATGCAGAGCGTGCTAGCACCCATCCATCAAACAAAGTGAACGTTAGGCAGGTTGGTTCTCCCTTTTTTAAGCCTTTTAATAATCGACTGTTTTTAGCGCCATGAATGTAGACCATGTCATCTACTCGCCATGCGAGCATCGGAATTATCATCGGACCTTGATCACCCTGTAATGCGATATGTGCGATTAAGCTCTCGTCGATGATTTGATGCAGTTTTTCTGTGTTAAATACGGCCTTGTGAGCCCCTTTCTTAATCGTTGTTCTTTTCGTGTTAGATAACATAATCGCTCCTTAATCATTGCCTTTTGATCAATGTATCGATTAACTGGTCTATTAAATAGAGCCACTTTTAAACACTATTTGGATCCAGTTATGCAGCCTATTTATGTCGGTGACCTACAGTTAAACGATCAACATGAAACTCGTCAAACCGCCTTGTTTCATGCAATCAGAGAGAAGATCGTTCAAAATTTATGGAGCAGAGGCTATAAGTTACCTTCAACGCGTAAATTGGCTATTGAGTTGTCTGTGAGCCGAAATACGGTGATTTACGCGTATGAACAGCTGGTCACAGAAGGCTATATCGAGAGCAAGAAAGGTTCAGGCTTTTATGTGTCGGTTGAGCAGCCAGAGTATTTCTTGAGTTTCTCTCAATCGAACGGTATTCAGAGTTCACATGATGTGAGTGCAGAGGTTGATATGCCAAGTAGCGCGCGAGTGACACCCAATGATATCAACCGAAGTTTTGCACCGGGAGTTCCTGACTTGAATGCTTTCCCTTTTACTAAGTGGCAAAGACTGTTACAACGCCACTCTGAGCGTCAGAGCATCGCGGGGAATCAAGACGTCCAGGGAAGTTTGGCATTGAGAGAAGCGTTGAGCGGTTACCTTGCAAGTAGCCGTTCAGTTCGCTGTCATGCCGATAGAATTATTATTACGGCAGGTGCGCAGCAAGCGATTTCAATAGGTTTAATGGCGACGTTGGAGGTGGGCGATAAGATTCTTATGGAAGAGCCTGGCTATCGACAAGTACATAAAATTGTTGATCTATTCAAGCTTGAATTGGATGGTGTGAGTGTCCGAGAAAAAGTTGGCCTTGATATTGAAAAAATACTCGCCAGCGATGCTAAGGCCTTGTATGTCACCCCCAGTAATCAATACCCGATGGGTACAACACTCAACACAGATCAGCGTTTAAAACTTATCGATTGGGCCAACAAACATGAGTCTTGGATCATTGAGGACGACTACGACAGTGAGTTTCAGTTTGCTCATCGCCCTTATACCAGTATGCAAGGCTTGGCAGGGAAACTGGGGTTTGATGATCGAATCATTTATGTTGGCTCGATGAGTAAGGTGATGTTCAATGGCCTTCGTTTAGGTTACTTGGTGGTACCAGAACAATTAGTTACTAAGTGTTTGGAGATTAAAGACGCGCTCAGTGGAGACACGGCCTCACATACGCAAGCAGCATTAGCTGATTTTGTTCGTGAAGGTGACTTATTAAGACATATCAGAAAGATGCGTCGTTTATACAAACTCAAATATGAAGCGATGATCGAGGCCATTGATAGCGAATTTAATGGTGATCTTGAGGTGGTCAGTCAAGCGGCAGGGCTACATGTTATGGTTAAATGGTTAAATGGGATATCAGAGCAAGAGTGGAGCCGTAAAGCAGAGCAAGAAAATATTGTGATTCGACCGTTTGATTTTTACGAATATGGATCGAGTGCTGGGCGTGATTGGAGCGCGGTGGTATTGGGTTTTGGCAACATCTCGTTAGATGATGTGAAGCCGAAGATCAAAGAGATCGCTCGGCTTTTTTATCAATAGTGCTCTGATTTTGACATTATTGCTGTGAATTTGATAGGCGGCTTCTAAGCTTTATCAAGAATGGTTGCGAACGTTACCTTACAATTTGTCGATAGAAACCGTTGGTTTACCTAGCCACTTGCGCCAAGGAAGTGACAGTGTCATAAAGGTGATAACCGCGTAGAGCATTGACCAACCTAAGCAGATAAAAACCAAGGTACAAATAACGAGAGCAACCATAGCTGTGTATCTCGATGTTCCAGTTAACAAGCGACAAGCCGCTAACATTGCGAGCAGATAAACCAGAACAAAAATACCATTAGCAAGCTTGAGAAAGAATTCAAGATCCAAATCAGATAGTTCACCAATTACGCACGATATAAGCGCAATAAAGCCAATCGCTAGGGTTGGGTAAAGCGGTACGCCATGGCTGTTAAGTTTTGCCATTCGGCTTTCTGGTCTGTGTTGGCGTGCCTGAGCCCAGATCATTCTAGATAAGCTTTGAGTATAAAGGTTTAAGCTCGCAAAACATGCGAAGAATCCTAGAACGCTTATCACCGTTTTAAATCCATTACCAAACAGTTGTTCCGTAACCCATGGGATTGAAGTCGCATCAAACTCAGGCGAACCGTAAGCACCCACTTTGATGATGACCACCGAGCAAGCCCAATAGACGATGCCCGCGACAAAGCACCCAGCGATGATCGCGATTGGAAAATCACGTTGTGGGTTTTTAAACTCTTCACCCATGTGAGCAAAAGCTTCTATGCCAACAAAACACCAAAACATCACCGCAAGCGCTGCACCAATTGACCATATTGAATCTGATGTAATTGCAGGAATAACAACATCAGTAGCCCCGATATCAGCTTTCCAGACAAAAGCGCTGACTAAAGCAAATATTGAAAGTGCAATAATCGTTTGCAGTCGACCAGACGACTTGCTGCCCATGAGGTTAACCACAATAAGCAGTGCAACGGTAATGAATTGCGCTCCAAGAGGCGTATCGAGTGGCGCAGGTAATAGCTGTTGAGCAAAACCTCCGGCTAATGCAATGGCGGCAGGTATACCCACAGGAACGACACTTACGAATAACCATGCAACACTTGTTTCTAAACGTTCGCTGAATGCCTGACGGACAAAATAAGCTGTGCCACCCGCATTCGGGTAGCGTTTCCCTAACGCTGCAAAGGTAAGCGCAATTGGACAGATTGCGATAAACAATATCAACCAAGCTAACAGTGATAATTGTCCTGCGATTCCTGCGGCGATGGCTGGAATCATAAATAACCCAGTACCTAGCAAAGTGGTTGAGAGTTGTCCGATTCCTGAGATCAAGGTGATCTCTTGTTTGAGTTGCGTCATTCGCTGTCCTTGCTGATGGTGCGGTGTTGTTTTCAGTTAGAATTGAGGTGCAGAGTGCATATTCTGCATTGTGATTGAAAGCATACATTGTCGCTATCAATAATGCAGCTAGCGAAACGTCTTAAGAGGCGGTCATTTTAACGGTATTGATTCAATTCAACGTGAAAGTGTCGGCTGTTCTATCGAGGAAAACTGTGTCAAATTAGTCCCTATAAATAGAACAATAATGGAAGTCATCGCAATCATGGATAAATTTGATCGGCAAATTTTAGATATCCTCAAAATTAATGCTCGATGCTCAGTGAGCGATATTGCTAGAGACGTGAGCCTTTCTCGCTCTGCAGTCAATGCTAGAATCAAGAAATTAGAAAACGATAAGGTGATTACAGGGTATTGCGCGCAGATAGCGGAACCTGATCAACCTAAGAATGTGTGCGCTTATATTACATTGAAGTTTGATCTAGCGAGTAGTAACCACAGTTGTGAGTCTTACGCGAAACGTATCCAGAGTATTGACGGGGTTCAATGGTGCCATTCGATCAGCGGTGAGACGGATATGATGTTGTACATCGAAGTGGAAAGCATGAAGCACTTGAATCAAGTCCGCGATCAATTGCAAAGTTACCCAGATCTTCGCCACCTAATGACGCATACGGTTTTGACCGAGTTTTTTAACAAACAGAATTCGTTAGGCCGTTCATGTTAGGAGTGATCGACTGCGCTAAGAGCGTCAACATGGTTAGGAGCTTCAATCTTGCTAGGAGCCTAAATTTTGCTAAGTAATGTAAATTTAAACTTGCTGCGCTCGCTGCATGTGCTCCTTGAAGAGTGCCATGTAAGCCGTGCAGCTCAGCGCCTGCACATAACGCAATCGGCGGTGAGTCGCCAATTGGCTCAACTTAGAGACTTGTGTGGTGACCCTCTCCTTGTTCGTGATGGCAACAAGCTGGTTCCTACCAATCGAGCTCTGCTTCTCAAGGGAAAACTGGATGATTTGTTGGGTGAGTTCGACCATTTATTGGATGATAAACCCTTTGAACCACAAGACTGGCAGGGTGAATTGGTGTTATCGTCCAGCGATTATGTTGCTCAGTATATTCTTCCTGTCATTGTCTCTGAAGTCTCTGCAGAAGCCCCAAATATTAATTTGGCTTACCGTTTATGGCAGCCCAATTATCTTGAAGCGCTAAACGAGTCGGGTATTCATTTAGCTTCCAGCATGTTTCCCAAAAAACCAGAGCAAGTATCGAGCATTAAGCTTGGTGAAGATAAATCGGTGTGTTTGATGCGTAAGTCTCATCCGCTCGCTCAGCAATTAGCCTTGAGTGCGAAGGATATCGTTAATTACTCACATATTAAAGTGACGGGTGGCGGAGACAAAGACAGTTACGCGGATATTGCATTAAAGAAACAAAATCTTAAACGTAGAGTTGCTTTACAGGTTCCGTTTTTCTCGTCGGCAGGCACGGTGTTGATGCAAGATGATTATCTAATGATTGTGCCTGAACATATCGCTCATAACTTAGGACGACACCTAGAGACTACTTATTTTTCTTTGCCGTTTGATACTGAAATGCATACCTATTGGCTGATGTGGCACCCTAAGTATGACAACGACTCTGCACACAAATGGGCACGAGAGAAGGCATTCCAGGCTATGCAAAAATCGAGTTACAATATAAGTATGATTTCAAATCATAACTATGATGATGATCTTTGATTTCAAAGAATACTTTCTGCGAATTATTGTAAATAGCAAGTACAAGGCGTTCAGTCAGAGCGTATGTTTTTACTAGGAATGGAATGATGACAGTAACAATTTGGTTTTCTTTATTGGCGATTTGTTTATTGGGCGCGATGTCTCCAGGCCCAAGCTTAGCGATGATCGCTAAGCATAGTTTGGCTGGTGGCCGTATGAATGGGCTTGTTGCTGCTTGGTCACACGCCGCTGGCATTGGTATTTATGCGTTCGCAACGATTGTTGGTTTGGCGGTGTTACTTGAACAATCACCAATGTTATTTAAAGGTATCAGTATAACGGGCGCTGCGTATCTGCTATACCTTGGTGTGAATGCGTTGCGTTCGAAAGGTGGCGTAGCTGCGAAATTGGAAGCGGGTGAGCAGATGAGCTACATGCAATCTGCGCGTGAGGCTTTCTTGATCTCTATTCTGAGCCCAAAGATCGCGCTGTTCTTCATCGCTCTGTTTAGCCAATTTGTTGCACTAGGTAATGAGCTAACTAATAAAGTAATTATTGTTTCAACCCCGTTGATTGTTGATGGCCTTTGGTACACCTTCATCACATTGGTGTTGTCTAGCCCATTGATTGTTGAGCGTATTCGCTCGAAAGCTCAATTGATCGATCGACTGTCTGGTGTAGTTTTGATTTTGTTGGCTGTTCGTGTGGTGTGGACGATTTAGAAGTAAGTCATTTCTCGCGATAACAGGTTTCTATTAAAAAGGCTCACTAGACGTTGTCCAGTGAGCCTTTACTTTTCAAATCAATGGATGTACTAGCCTTCCGAGTTCAGCACTGCATCAAGCTTCGTCATTGAGTCCGAAAAGTAAGGGTTGTAGGTTAGGCGTGCATGGTTTTTCCCATCCTCAATATAACCCCACGCTGAGTACCAAACTTCACTATTATCGATACATTGCTCTTCAAAACCTTCTGCTTGTCCGTTAGAACAAATTCTCTTACTACCATTGACTCCGTAGTACGGGTTGTTGGGTGAGAACAGTAAGCCCATGTGAGAACCATTAGAAATGCGCTGATCTGGAATCTTCATACTGTATTGAATAGCGCGAGGATCTTCGAGTGTCGCTTCCCCTAGCCAAATCAACACATTGTTTGGGTTTGGCATCGATCGACTAAACGCTTGCTGGACAAATTTGGTGTCAATGACACTATCGCCTTCGCTCATCATAATAAAAACAGGTTTGTCGAAGTGTTTATCTTGTAGATCTTCGCGAACCACTTCTGATGTTTCATAGTAAACCGAAGCGCCATTCATTGGCAGCGAGTTATAGCGCAGTATATTGTCTTCAGGATCTTGGTCAGCCCAAGTAATAAAATAACTTGCTAGACCTGCGTATTGCACGGCTGATGAGCTTGGTTGAAATGCAGGGGAGAATAGCAATAGCCCTGAGATCTTTGGGTCGTTCATCGCCTGTGAAGTCACTAGATTTGCACCTGTTGAATAACCGCCAAGCCACACAGAATCATATTCCTGCTCAAGTAACTGAGTATGGTGAGCTACGACACCTTGCCAATCTTCCAAGCTTGGTTGCATTAAGTCGCCCACACGACTGCCGTGACCGGGAAGTAATACCGTTCTCACAAGGTAACCTTGTTCTGCTAGATGCGTGGCGATATCTTTAAATGAGTAGGGTGAGTCGCCTAATCCATGGACTAACAATACGGCTTTCCCGTTAGGAGAAACGGGTTGATATTCTGCCGGAGAATTAAGTTGAATCTCTAACTGCTTATTTTCGGTCATGAACACGCGATTTCTCAGCAACCAATCTTGAGTGTCACTGATGTATGCGTCAAAAGTATCTTGTTGATATTCAGGCAAGTTTGGGGAGGTTTCGTAAGCGGGTTCAATGGTCTCGCTGGAGCAACCAACGAGACCTAAAGTCGTTAAGGCAATGAGCGTAATAATGGTCTTTCTGGTCATTATTTAATGTTGTCTCTATCGTGTTTTATTTTGAAGCAAAAGCTTAGACTATTTTTTGTTTGAAAGGTCTTCGTATTCGCCTTCAATAACACCAGCATCACTGGTTGATGACTGACGAGTGTTCATATGAGCTGAGAAACCTTGTTTCTTCATTTGATTCTGAATGCGCTTGCCAGTAATTAAAGCTGCAATAGCTAAAGGAATAGCAAGGAGCAAGCTAGTGAATAACGCCAATAGGCCAGTAAACAGCGCAACAATCGTAACTAATATATTTTTCATATTCATTCCTCTTTTCTCTATGTTGTTACTATATCGCTTCTATTCTGAACGAAACATGAACATCGTTAATTAATCTCATAGAGTCACTATGACACAGGTGTGTTTGAATTGAGGGTTTATATGTAGTCATAATCACGCACTAAAAATATGGAATTTGCTTTAGCTGTTTAAAATCAGCCACTTAAAAGTTGGCACGCTTGATGCTCTATAGGGTTTGGAATAAGTCACTGTAAGCAAAGTACTTACAGCTAATAAAAATTACTGGGAGCCCTATATGTTCTGTATTCAATGTGAACAAACCATTCAAACCCCAACCTTAAAAGGTTGTTCTTTCGCACAAGGTATGTGTGGAAAAACGTCTGAAGTATCCGATCTTCAAGATGTGTTGGTGCATTCTCTTCAAGGTGTTTCTTTTTGGGCAAATTTAGGTCGCGCTTGCGATGTTATTGATACTGAAATTGATGAGTGGGCGCCAAAAGCATTCTTCGCAACACTGACTAACGTTAACTTCGACCCTGCGCGTATTATCGAGTTTGCACAACAATCTCACGAGTTTAAGCAGCGTCTAGAGCAACAGGTACGTGCGGCTGCTACATTGATCGGCTTTGAAATCCCAGCACTTTCGGCTGCTGCGCAATTCGATCTTCCAACAGATTCTTCAGAGCTATTGGCACTTGCACCTCAAGCTGCGGTAAACCGTGGTCACGACTCTCAACATGAAGATGTGATCGGTCTTCGCCTTCTTTGCCTATACGGTCTAAAAGGTGCGGCAGCATACATGGAGCACGCGCGTGTTCTTGGTCAAACTGACAATGCTATTTTTGCTGAATATCACGAAATCATGGCTTTCTTAGGTACTGATCCATCTGACCTAAAACAACTGCTAGATACATCTATGCAGATTGGCTTGATGAACTACAAAGTAATGGAAATGCTGGATAAAGGTGAGACAGATACATTTGGTCACCCTCAACCAACAACCGTGAACGTGAAGACTAAGAAAGGTCACTGTATTCTTGTTTCTGGCCACGACTTGCATGATCTAGAAAAGATCCTTCAACAAACGGAAGGCAAGGGTATCAATGTTTACACTAACGGTGAGATGTTACCTGCACACGGCTACCCTGAACTGAACAAGTACCCACACCTTGCGGGTAACTACGGCAGCGCTTGGCAGAACCAGCAAAAAGAGTTTGCGAACTTCCCTGGTGCCATCGTAATGACATCTAACTGCCTACTTAACCCAGATGTAGGTTCTTACGCAGACCGTCTGTTTACGCGTAGCATCGTAGGCTGGCCGGGTGTTGCACACCTTGAAGGCGACGATTTCAGCGCAGTAATCGACTGTGCACTGGCGCAAGAAGGTTTTAAACACGACGAGATCGAGCAAATGATCACTGTCGGTTTTGGTCGTAACGCATTGATGGAAGCGGCACCTGCGGTTGTTGAGCAAGTGAAAGAAGGCAACATCAAACATTTCTTCCTAGTCGGTGGTTGTGACGGTGACAAATCTGAACGTAGCTACTACACAGACTTCACAGCTCAAGCGCCAGAAGATTCAGTCATCTTAACGCTTGCGTGTGGTAAATTCCGCTTCAACAAAAATCAATTCGGTGACATTAACGGTATCCCACGTCTGCTCGATGTAGGTCAATGTAACGATGCTTACTCAGCTATTCAGCTTGCTCTAGCACTGTCTAAAGAGTTTGATTGTGGCATTAACGAACTTCCGTTAACGCTGGTTTTATCTTGGTTCGAGCAAAAAGCGATTGTTATCCTGCTTACTCTGTTCGCTCTTGGTGTGAAAGGTATTTACACGGGCCCAACAGCGCCAGCTTTCCTAACAGAAAATCTACTAAAGATTATTCAAGACGAGTTCGATATGCGTTCTATCTCAACGCCAGAACAAGATCTTAAAACAATCTTAGCGGCTTAATTTAGGCCAACTCAAAGCCCCGTTGTTGTGACGTTTTTCTAAAACAGACAACGGCGGGGTTTTTTAGATTTAAATCTTTAGTCATTTAATCATTAGCAAGGTACACGAACTATGTATGCATGGTCGGATAGCGATTCAATCAATTTAGTGTGTTTAAAGAAATGGCACGAGACGCCAGATACGGTCAGCTTTGAGCTTGGCCGCATTCCACAAGACTTACATTTCAACTTTAAGCCAGGGCAGTTCATTACCTTGGGTTTGGATATGCCGACGAAAACCGATTACCGTGCCTATTCTGTAGCATCTTGTCCTGAAGATAACCGCCTGAAGCTGACGGTAAAGCGTGTGGAAGGTGGTTTGGTTTCGAACTTTATTGTTGATGAACTTGATGAAGGTGATGAGGTTTCTGTATTGAAGCCAGCAGGTACGTTTAACTGTATTGATTGCATGCCAACGGCAACACAGAAAGTAACGCTAGTGAGTGCAGGTTGTGGTATCACACCTGTGATGGCGATGGCAAAGTATTGGTTGGCTCAAGGTTGTGATATTGAAATCGATTTTGTTCACATGGCACGTAATCGACGCGAGACCATCTACTTTGAAGAGCTTAACCAACTTGATGAGACACATGCGAACTTCAATTTAAGATTACTGCTGAAAGACAGTGAAGGAACAAAGGCTCCTCAAGGCCGATTAGATAAGAATTGGTTAGTGAAACTGAGCCCAGATATCTTAGATAGAACGGTTTATCTGTGTGGGCCTGTAGGCTTCATGCAAGACATAGAAAACTACCTGAAAGAACTTGAGTTCAACATGGATAACTTTTATCAAGAAAGTTTTACTCCAGCGACTCAAACTAATGATTCACTAGCCAATAGCAATACTGCTTCAGAAGAATCACAAGCGGAAGCGTCTGCAGATTCAAATGGTGCCGTTAAGGTGTTTGTTCCTGCCTTTGGCGCAGAAGTAGAGGCGGAGGCGGGCACACCACTCGCTGATTCATTAGAGAAAGCAGGCGTTCCGATTATTATTGCTTGTCGCAGTGGGATTTGTGGTTCGTGTAAGTGTAAAGTAACCAAAGGTTCGGTGGAGTCAAGCAGCCAAGAGACTTTGACGCCAGAACAGATTGAGCAAGGTTATGTACTCGCGTGTTCGAGCTCGATTCAGTCAGATGTTGAGATTGAGTTGTAACAGACGTGAAGTGAAGCTTTCCAAGAGTGATGAGGATAAAGTTCTTGTAATAGCGATAAAAGTTAGCTTGCCAGATGTAAAAAGGCCACTTAGATCAGATAGAGAGAGCAGATCTAAGTGGCAACCTTCCTATTTATACGGGGGAGTAAAACAAGAAGGGTTGCAAAGCCCGTTACAGACCTTGCAGATATAATTATTATGTTGTGGAGCTGGTTACCTAAAACTGCTTATAGAATCTAAGGAAGTCATAGAATCTAAGCAATTTACAGGTTCTAAGCAGTTTTTATACTTCAGGGTAAGTCTTGTAGCGCACACCCATCATTTGTTCCATACAGTGAACAACCTGACAGCTGTAGCCAAACTCGTTGTCGTACCAAATATACAACACGGCGCGGTTGTCTTGTGCGATAGTCGCAACACCGTCAACCACACCAGGGTGGCGAGAGCCAACCAAGTCCGTCGATACAATCTCAGTCGAGTCTGTGTAATCGATTTGTGCAGACAAAGCAGAAGACAGCGCCATTTCACGCAGGTACTCGTTCAACTCTTCTTTGTTTGTGCCTTTCTCAAGGTTTAGGTTCGCAACTGCCATTGAAACGTTTGGCGTAGGTACGCGAATCGCATTACCTGTTAGCTTACCTTCCATTTCCGGCATCGCTTTTGATACTGCTTTAGCAGCGCCAGTCGATGTCAAAACCATGTTCAGTGACGCAGCACGACCACGACGATCACCCGAGTGGAAGTTATCGATTAGGTTTTGATCATTGGTAAATGAGTGCACCGTTTCGATGTGACCAGACAGCACGCCAAACTTGTCGTGAACCGCTTTCAATACTGGAGTGATTGCGTTAGTAGTACAGCTTGCTGCAGAGATGATGGTGTCTTCTGGCTGAATAACATTTTCATTCACACCAAATACCACGTTCTTGATATCGCCTTTACCTGGCGCAGTCAGTAGAACTTTCTTCGCACCATTACACGCAACGTGTTGGCTTAGGCCTTCCGCATCACGCCATACGCCTGTGTTATCAACCACAAGTGCGTTTTCAATACCGTAAGCCGTGTAATCCACGTCTTCTGGTTTGTTTGCGTAGATAACTTGGATGAAGTTACCGTTAACGATGATCGCTTTGCGTTCTTGGTCTACAACAATGCTGCCGTTGAATTGGCCGTGTACAGAGTCACGACGAAGCAGGCTAGCACGTTTTTCTAGGTCGCCATCTTTGCCGCCACGTACAACGATTGCACGCAAACGCAGTGGATAACCCGGGCCACTTTTCTCGATCAACAGACGAGTGAGCAGTCGGCCAATACGACCAAAACCGTATAATACAACGTCACGAGGTTCTGTCATCGCATCGCCTTTAAGCGATTCAATGAGTGCAGTTTGTAGGAAATCATCCAACCCGTTTGTGTCTTCGCGATCTTGCCAGAATGCATGAGCAAGACGACCAACATCGATGCGACATGGAGATAGATCCATAGAGATAAGGTGTTGAATGATTGGTTGAGTCTGTTCTGCTGTAAGAGGAGAACCAGTGTAACGTTTTGCGATACGGTGAGCTTTGATGATGTCGATAGTTGTCGCGTTAACCAGGGTCTTACCGAAGAGGATAACCTCTACGCCTTTTTGACGGTATAACTGACCTAAAGTTGGGGCGATGGATTCAGCAATAGTTTGACTAGTTTGCCAGTCTAGGAGGTGCTTTTCGGGACTCATCTTTACTCGGGACCTTTCACGTTAAGTTTCTGCATTCATGGCGGTTGTAGGGAAGCCAATCAGCATAGGGGATTTGAGGCATCAGGCTGTGGTCTTTATTGCCACTTAAATGTGCTTGATATGCCTTGTGTGCAACTTGTAATTTTTATGTGGCAGGATTGTAAGGTACGACGGGTTATTCTGCTAGGAAAAATAAATGCAGATAAATTATCTATAAAATTCCGATAGAGTAGCCAGAAATCAACATTTTAGTGTTAATAAAGGCTATTGACTTTAACAATCTGTAGTACTTATTTTTCGACAAAAAATACTTATCTCAAAATATGATATGAAAACCTGGCCATGGTGAACACTAAAGGTGTGATCATGAACACGAGTTACACGTAAAAAGTAAACGACAAATAAGGCAATCAACGAGTTTTCCTATTCGACCTTTGAACAAGCTGAAGTTGAGTGCGGAAAGTACGTAACGCAAGCGTTTAGGTGTCACAAATTTAACCCAACTAACGGCTTGGTTAATATGTAGAATTATTATTGACTGCTGAATCAAACCAATGAGCTTTCCGGTCCACGCGTTCTATGAGTGATAATAACTCGATAATGCGTCGTTTCTTTAAGCTTCAATTGTTTAAAGCTCAGTTATATACACTCTTCATGCTGATACCTCATTTGTTTTTGGGAGTCGTTCTCCCTTTACCCTCTGATATGGATACCAGCGGCGGCTAATTTGTCATTCTGGGCTCGGAGTATCGTTTGTTCATATCCAATTTGATCAATAACTCCGGTTAATGTCCTATTCTTAACTTAGGCTAGAAAAAATCACTTACGGGAAGGGAGTCGTTATAAAAATGATAAACATGTCAATTAGATGGCGTCTTATTTTTCTTTCCACCGTTTCTGTATTCATCATGCTTGGATTTACAGTCAATGAAGTGTTGAAGAACGATAAAAAAATGAGTCACCTTGAGACAACCCGCATTAAGGTTGAAGCGCTTCAATCTTTTAATACTATTTCAAGTGATGCGTATCGATGGTTGGTTCTGTCTAATGATTCCCCCGAAAAAAGCCAATTACTATCAAGACTGCAAACTGAACTTGATAGGCTATCTCAGTTCGAGAGAAGACTTCAATCGCTCGACACTACTTGGACCGTCGAACCACAATTGTTAGAACTGAAGCGTGTGTTAGTTAGCCTAGGTGGAGCTGTAAAAAGTACAGGCGCAATTCCAAACAATGACAATACACAGCTAACAGAGCGCGCTTTCGATTTGCTAAAAGATGTATTAATGGAGTTGTCCGAATATCACATTAATTTAGTCGATGAAAAAATCAGTCAAACCGATGCGGTGTTTATCAATCTCACTAATTACGTATTTTGGACACAGAGAGAAGCGTGGTTAAGTTACCGCTTATATCGTTCTCCAGAACTGAAAGATCAATATCTGTTGAGTTATGTGGGTGCTTTAGAAAGGCAGCAACAGCTGTTAGCGACGTTTTTTCGCTCGGGTAGTCGCTCGCCTGAAATTAGAACACTATTAAAGACGTTTTCCAAAGACGAATTTCAAGACAGTTTTACTGGACGAATTCTGAAAGGAGATTTCTCGTCACCTGAAATATATGAGCATGTTGAAGGTTTAGAACGAAAGAAGCAGGCCATTTCAGAAGCGGTGAGTGCTTACACTCAACAACTTCAATCTGATTTGACCAGAAATATTGCGTTGCAGAAAAGACAAACTTTGATTATGACATTATTGATTCTTGTCGTTTCAGGTGTTTTGCTATGGTTGGGTATCGCGACTTCTTTACGTTTAAACCGAAACTTATCACTCATTTTAAAAGGGGTTTCTGAATGTGCGGATAGTTACGGTAAGCCTACGGTTATTGAAGTGAAAGGTAACGATGAGCTAGCCGAGTTTACTCAAACCCTGAATCGAGTAATGGAGCGTAATCATCAACACAATAAAGAGCTAATTGAAGCAAAAGAGGATGCGATTTCGGCAAACAAAGCGAAAAGTGCGTTCTTAGCTAATATGTCTCATGAGATACGAACGCCGCTCAATGGCATTATCGGTATGGCCGAGATCTTATCCCAGAGCCAACTGAGTGCTAACCAACAAGAGGTACTCGAAGATATAGAATCGTCTTCACATTCGTTGTTGGTGCTGCTCAATGATATTCTCGATCTTTCTAAGATAGAGTCTGGCAACCTAATGCTGTCGCCACATAATGCCGATTTGCGAGAAGCGGTTTATGACTCAGTGAGTGTGATTTTGTCGAAAGCGATAAGTAAAGATATTGAACTCGATATCAATATTGACGCTCAAACCCCACGACAACTGTTTTTCGATGAATACCGCGTTCGACAAGTGCTGACAAACCTGTTGTCTAATGCCATCAAATTTACGTCTAAGGGAATCATTACAACGGATATTGCTTATACACCGATGTCTATGGGCAGAGGTAAGCTCGAGTGTAGTGTATCTGATACCGGGATTGGAATTGAGCCTGAGAAGTTAGAATCCATTTTCGAACCCTTCACCCAAGAAGATGGCAGCATTACACGCCAATTTGGCGGCACAGGGTTAGGGCTTGCGATTTGTCGTCAACTTGTGGATTTGATGGGCGGTTATATTACCGCGCGTTCGCTGAAAGGAGAGGGCTCGACGTTTACTTTTTGTCTGTATGTCGATGTCGTTGAAACTCATGTCCAAACTTTCGAGACTTTAAGTCATGCGACTATTATCTCGAACTCTTTTAATTATCTCGATCAACTGGTTAAAGAGTGTGGTCGCTTGAACATCAAACCTAACGTTGTTTCATCTATATCGGCACTTGATGAGAGCTTAAAAGAAAGTGACTTGGTTTTTTATTGTCACACGCTACATCACTCTATGAGGAATGATCTTGCAGCGTTAAAGGAGTTATATCCACTGACACGCGTCATTGTGTGTCAGCATCATTTATTTAAAACCAATCTCATACCAGAATCGGTCCACTCGACCCATACATTACCTTTTTTAGGAAGACGATTCCTAAACAGCCTGCAGTCTCTTGATATAGGTGAAGAGCAAGCAACACAGGTGGTATCAAAGGATGAAGAAGTTCGTGCCTTGAATCGACGTATTTTAATTGTTGAAGATAACCTGATGAATCAGAAAATAGCCAGTTTCTTCTTGGAGCAAGCGGGCTATGAATATTTGATTGCCAGTAATGGGCAAGAAGCGGTCGATGTGATAACCCAAGGAGCTCAGTTTGATGCAATCTTAATGGATTGTATGATGCCGGTTATGGACGGTATAACGGCGACTCGAGCGATCCGACAGTGGGAACTCGATCAGCAAGCTATACCACTGCCTATTATTGCGTTAACCGCTAGTGTATTAGAAGAAGACATCAAAGATTGCTTTGAAGCAGGAATGAACGCTTATTTACCGAAACCTTATAAGTCTCATCAGCTTTATGATCTCTTTAGTAGTCTTGATATCGTCTAGTCGTTTTGTTGCCGAGCTCAGTTTTCATTGAGTGATGTTATTGTGAAGCGCCTTTAACGTTCTCTATAGCGCCATAGAGCTTCATTATTAAATGAAGAATAGGGTTATCTCCAAACGACTGCTAAGTATCTAGCGAACTTCCAAGCCAAGGTTGTACTGGGCAAGGCAACGACCTACGTAACTTATTTTTAGTAATGCAGCTACCAATATGGTACTGATGTGTGCGACGATCTGGATGGACAAAGAGAAATGGTCGGCCAAAGGGTAGGCAATGATAATGCTCAGTAGCATGAGCAAGGCAGTAATCGCTAAACTGAAGTTTGATACAGAAAGTAGAGTTTGAAAGCGTTGAGTCATTGTCTTCATATTGAATTCCTAATTGCCAATAATAATTATGATACTTGTTATAAATAGCAATTAGCGTTCCAGTTGTTCTAAATTAATATTATCAATGCTTTACATTGAATTTAAATACCAATAGGGTCAAATTGACTCGGGTGGATTTGCGGTCATTATGACTCGATCGTGTGCTTAATTACCATTGTCTAAACCCGCAAGTATCGATATGGAATCGAACTCCAGAATATAGCCCCAATCCAACGTTGTTTTTTTGCCCGAATTCAGCATGAATCTTTTTAAGTTTAACGTGCAGATCGCTTCGAGAAATGCCGTTGGCAGGAACGAGATCTAAGGCACAGAATTCCAAATGTTTGCTTTGCAGAGCCCCTCCAGCCTGCTGGTTGTAAATCTTAGAACGTTCGCCTGAAACAGGGATAACAATACCAATTTCAGGCTCGATGTATTGTTGTATGTATTTCAAGGTATTGATCATGTTAGGCACGTTTTTCTTATTGGGAAGGGTAAACAAAGTGGTGTTACTCATTGCCCAGTCTGTTCCTTGAAGTAGCACTAAATGCAATGGCATACTTTTGGTCACACCAGCATCTTTGAGCTGTTGCCCAACTTCCTTTACTTTATCTTCTGCATGATTAAGAAGCATCCAACCTCGAAATGCCGATCGAGTCGGAACCTTGTAACCATGAACATCTACTACGAGGTCGTCGTAAGTGATTTCTGTCTCTTCAGTGTAAAGTCTCTCAAATTCTTCGGGGTAGGGCTGAGTTGATGATAGCGCTAAGGTAATCAGAATACTTGCGTACATAGGGTCACTCCATTGCTTGCGTTTACTTAGTAACTTACCTTCACTTGATAACTTGCTGTCACCAAATCATTTACGTTCAATTAAGTATAGACGATAGAATTTACGTACAAAAAAACCCACTACAAAGAGTGGGTTGCTAACATTATTGCAAGTCAATTTACTCGGTTAGATTACTTCTTACCTTGGGTTTGCTTGTCTTCTTCTGTTAGTTCACGAATACGACGGCTGATATCGCGACGCGCTTTAGAAATCTCTGCGCTCTTAATGATGTGGTCATCAACACGGTCTTCGTAGTCTGCTTTCATGTTTTTGATAATGCCTAAGATTTCGTCATGAGTCATTTCTGGCTTGATGTAATCAAGTAGGTTATCAAGGAGGTCGACACGCTTGCGGTTGTCGCGAACTTTCTTTTCGTTGTCTAAAAGTTCACGCTTAAGTTTGTTCTTACGTCGTGCTTGGTTAACAATTTCAAATACGCTGCTCATAGATTCCTTTTCCTATTCGTCAAATACGTTGTCTGGTTCTGATTAAAGCACATCAATTGATGATGTAACAGTCTTTAGATCAAAGCGAAAGTAAGCTTGTATAATTATTCGGCAGTCTCGCTGATACGTGATTGTTTTTATCTAAGTGTTCACGTTAGTATCCAGTATAGATACTGCATTGATACGAAATGTTAAATGAAAGAACAACAATTGGAAATAGTAGATTCGGTGGAGCATGCGACTGAATCTTCAGTAGAGAAAAACAAGCTTCGTGAAGCATATGTCCAAGAGCGTACTTATTTGGAAGTCGTGGAAATAGAGCTTAATCGTTCTAAGATCATATTGATTGATGAGCAAGGTAGAAAGAAACGAGTACCAATTTTGTCTGAGCACTAGCTATTACTGGCTGAATTGTTAAGTGTTGAGGTGGAATTATCAAAAATAATAAAAAGGAAAAACGATGAACACAGTACTTTCCCCAATTGAAGCGAGAATCATTGGTTGTTTGATCGAGAAAGAAGTGACTACTCCCGATCATTACCCACTGACACTGAATAGCTTAACAACGGCTTGTAATCAAAAGAGCAATCGTGACCCAGTTCTTTCTCTGTCAGAGTCAGATGTTTTAGATGCGGCTGATGGTTTGATTGCGCGTCGCATGGTGAGTGATGAAAGCAGCTTCAACAGCCGTGTTAATAAGTATCAACATCGTTTCTGCAATACTGAATTTGGTGATCTGCAGTTTACCGAGCAAGAGCGTGCGATTATTTGCTGTATGTTACTTCGCGGTGCGCAAACACCCGGTGAACTTCGAACTCGAACGGGCCGCCTAGCGAATTTCAATGATGTGAAAGAAGTGGAAGCTACGTTAGAGAAATTAGCTGCAAGAGAAGCTGGTGCATTAGTGGTCAAACTTCCTCGCGAAGCTGGTAAACGTGAATCTCGTTACCAACACTTGTTGAGTGGAGAAGTTGATGTTGAAGCGTTTGAGACGGCATCTGTTGGCGCGGCTACGCCATCTGCGACGAGCGAAAAGTTTGAAGAACTTGAATCTGAAATCGCAAGCCTAAGAGCAGAAGTGGCGGAGTTGAAAGAGTTGGTTGAATCACTGCTTTAAATGACGACGTCTAATAAAGATGCGGATTGGGTCGTGTATCTGATCCGCAATAAAAACAACGCGCTCTATTGTGGAGTAACTAACAATTTAGAGCGTCGTTTTGAACAACATCAGCAAGGTAAAGGTGCAAAGGCCTTAAAAGGTAAAGGTCCACTTAAGCTAGTTTGGAGTTTTAGTGTCGGGTCTAAAAGTGAGGCATTGAAAACCGAATACGCGATCAAACAATTGCCCAAATCTCGTAAAGAAAAATTGGTATCACTCAAATTAATCATTGAGTGGCAAGAAGATAAAATTCAATATACCGAAGTCTCATAAATCATAGCTAAAATATTCACTATTGAACTAATTATTAAGAATGAAGAATTGTACGATACTTTTTAAGTTATTGATTTTTAATAAATATAAACCGTTTTGTTGTCTTTTTGATACTTGCATTAGGGCCATCAGTTTTTATATCAATATCAGATTGACTAATTACTCATTTGGAATGTCGTTCTAATTAGTTTTAGACGCTATCATTTATCGTCGTTGTCCTACATAATATATTTGAGCCATACAAAGAGATGGTGTCATGCTAGGTTAAAAAATGAGCCAAAGTAGCTCATATAAAACGAGAAAAATATGAAACGTTTATTGATGTTGTTTGGACTTGCCGTATTTTCTGCGTCCGCTCTCTCCCACGGTACCCGTGTCCTCAATGGGTATTGGGAATACCAGGATTATCTTGCTAAATTTCCAGAACAAAAAGCGCTGACGGATAAGATGGTCGAAGCTGTACAAAACCACCCCGTGCCATTAAAGCGAGCTCAAGATAGACCGATCACAATTTCTGTTGTTTACCCTGGCCAACAGATCTCCGATTATTGGGTCCGAAATATCCAAGCCTTTGAGAAACGTCTCGACAGGTTAAGAATTAATTACCAAATAAACCAAGTGTTTACTCGTGTCAATGCAGATATATCTCAGCAGAGTATTTCTTTGCAAGAGGCGATTGAAAACAAGACGGATTACTTAATTTTTACGCTAGATACAACTCGACACCGTAAATTTATTGAGCATGTATTGAGCTCTACGGATACCAAGTTGATCCTGCAAAACATCACCACTCCAGTACGTGCGTGGGCAGACAGGCAGCCATTTATGTATGTGGGTTTTGACCATGCAACAGGCAGCTTGAAGTTGGCGGACTATTTTAAACAAGTGACACCTCCTAACAGTAAGTACTCGGTTCTATATCGTTCAGAGGGCTACATTAGTGATGCTCGTGGCGATACCTTTATCCATGATGTAAACACCGATACTAATTTTGATCTCAAGTCTTCTTTCTACACTAAATCAGATAAGGAAAGTGGTTACCAGGCAGCTAAAATCAGCATTGCGAACAATAAGGATCTAGACTTTATCTATGCATGTGCAACTGATGTCGCTCTAGGTGCTGTAGAAGCGATTCGTGAGTCGCGTAAAGATATCTTAATTAATGGCTGGGGAGGCGGTTCTGCTGAACTTGAAGCGATTGAGAGAGGTGACTTAGATGTTACTGTCATGCGAATGAATGACGATACGGGTATTGCGATGGCAGAAGCTATCAAATGGGACCTTGCTGGGTTGGAAGTTCCTACCGTTTATTCTGGTGAGTTCGAAGTTGTCACCAAAGAAGACTCTCCAGAACGTATTTCAGAACTTAAGAAGCGTGCATTTAGGTACTCAGGCCAATAATGAAGAAAAGCTACGCCAATACACCAAGAAACACTTTAGCCAAATTAATTACCCGTATTATTATTTTAGTGATAGGGGTGATGGCGCTTGGCGTGCTTATTCATAATTATGAGACCAGTAGTAATATTGTGAAACAAGAGACCAATCGAACCGTTCAGCAAACATCAAGCCTGATCCAAAACATGTTCGACTACCGTTTGTCTGTTCTTCAAATTCACCAAGATAGTAGTTCACACAGTCAAACTTTAAGAGGGTATTTTGATACTCATAATGAAGAGGCGTTGAGCTATTTTTTCTTTGGTGTTGATCAGCGGGAGCCTGCTCACGCGCCAGATTTACGCTTTATTTCTACTCATAATGGTCTAGTTTGGGACGATGGAAATGGTCAGTTTTATGGTTTAGACAATACGTCATTAGAGAGTATCTCTAATGAAGTATCGTTCAGTAGTAATTGGCATTTTTTGAAGCTAGCCACCGATATTGGCGACCGCCATTTATTGGCACGAAGAACACCCATTATTGATAACGCGACCGGTGAGGTTCTTGGTCAGTTATATATTGCCATTGTGCTAGACAATAACTTCTCTCTTGCAGAATCTATCCAACAAGGAAGTAATTGCGAAAATATTGTCATCGAGGCTAATGGAGCGCCAGTTACTTCAACGTTCAGTGGTGACGAAAGCTATACGATAACGGATATTCTTGCTTACGAAGTCCATGATGAATTACCTCTCCACTTCGTCACTATCACGACGATTCAGATAAACGCCGTTGATACACCACTCACTATTCGAGCGGTGCAAAAAAACACCAATTTTATTGAGTTAGAAGAGAATTATGAGCGCGCCATTATTGTCGTGATCGTTGTGATCGTCTTTATGTCCTTCTTTACGCGAGCTTGGATTCAAAGAAGAGTCGCGGCTGAGCTCGATAAACTGATGAACTTTACCCGTTCCGCAAGTGACAATGATGAATACAACAAGTTTGATGGTTCCAATATTTTCGAGTTCCATCATATTGGTTGCACGCTAGAAGATACCTTTGAACGTTTATCTGAACAGAACCAAAAGTTCCAAGATCTGTTCAATTTTGCTCATTCACCCATTTTGGTCTGGTCTGAAAAAGGCGATTTGATTCAGATGAACCCGGCAGCTCGCATGGCTTTATTCGATGACGATGACAACTATGGTGCGATGGCTCAAGAGTTTGAGAGTCGTATGTTGCCGAACATTCAAATGGTGGTTCAAGGCGCGAAACTGACGGGGATTAATGTGCCAATCGGTGAAAAGGTGTTCCGTTGGAACATGTCTGCGATTCGCGTTGAACACGGTATTACAGGAGTGGTGGTTCAAGGGCAAGACATCACTAAGCTGATAGAAGCAGAGAGACAGGCTGATCGAGCAAGAGAAGAAGCTGAGCATCTTGCGAATGTACGAGCCGACTTTTTAGCTAAGATGAGCCATGAGATTCGTACGCCGCTAAACGGTATTCTAGGTGTTTCCCAGCTGCTTAAACGTTCTTTACAGGGAGAAGATAATCGGGGCCAAGTCGATGTACTTTGCAACAGTGCTGAACACTTACTGGCGGTACTTAATGACATCTTGGACTTCTCTAAAATCGAACAGGGTCAATTTAATATACAGAAAAAAGACTTTCGCTTAACGGAGTTGGTTAATACGTTGGATAGTATTTATCGACCGTTATGCGAGGATAAATCAGTTGTCTTTAGTATTGTGAATCATTTAGTTGATGACGTTGAGATATACACTGATCAAGTTCGACTTAACCAAATTATGTTTAACCTATTGAGTAATGCATTGAAGTTTACTCATCAAGGCAGCATTTCAGTCAACTTTGAGCTAGAAAGTATTTTTAACTCCGACAAAGCCAGCTTAATTGTGCGAGTCAAAGACAGTGGTATTGGTATTGATGAAAACAAGATCGATGCAGTTTTTGAACCGTTTGTACAAGCAGAGGAGACCACAACTCGCGAGTATGGCGGCACTGGTCTCGGATTAACGATTGTAAAAAACCTAGTCGATATGCTTGAGGGAGATATTCAAGTTCGCAGTGTCATGGGTCAAGGCTCTGAGTTTATTGTTGAATTACCGGTTGAATTGCATTCAAAGTCGTTGTTAGGTTACAAACCACAAGCAGAGATTGATCCTGAAACGCTTTTTAGTCGACCTTTAGAAGTATTGTTGGTAGAAGACAATCACACGAATGCATTTATCGCACAAGCTTTCTGTAAAAAATATGGAATGATCGTGACTTGGGCTAAAGACGGTTTAGAAGCAATAGAAATGGCAAAGGCGAATACGTTTGACCTCATTCTAATGGACAACCAACTGCCTAATTTAGGAGGGGTCGAAACCACTCAGAAATTGAGAGATGAGATTGTTTTGTCAACACCTATCTATGCCTGTACCGCTGACGCTCAGAAGTCGACTAGAAACAGCTTCCTAGCCGCCGGGGCAAATTACGTGATTGTAAAACCGATCAAGGAAGAGTCTCTACACCAAGCTTTTGTACATTTTAAAAACTCTTACTGGGAGCAACAGGACTAATCTTTAGCAAAAGCAAAAGCAAAAGCAAAAGCAAAAGCAAAAGCAAATAGTCGTATGGGGTTCCTTTATGAAATTGTGGTGAAATATCGTTTTTATTCCTAAAATTTTATAATCACAACATCCCAATAATAAACTGCTACAAAGAACTTGCGATAAAGGCTTGTTCCAACAGTAGTGTTTTTAGCTCATCACTCATGCTTAAGTGTTCGGGAAATTGGATACCAAAAATCCAGCCTTGACCTTGCTTTTTCTTACTCACCACTTTGTAGACCAACTCACTTTCTAAATGCTCGCTCAGTACTGAATTGACTTTGATCTTCCAACCTATATCGATATCAGATTGCTGTGTAATGTAAACACCACAGCCAGAGACAGAAAAATCCACTAACGTTGCGTCAAGTGACAGCGTATCAAAGGTCACTTCACACCCCAGGTGCACTTTGTATCTTTCGTGTTCGCGGATTGGTTTAGTCGCAAAATTAGACGGCGGGCGAAGAAAAATAAGATGCGCTGGCGAAGTGATATGAGCCAGTACATTGGTTTTAAATGCAATGATATGTCCAAGCTCAGTATCGGTAATAGCACGGACAATCATATCAACATTAGTGAGCTTTCTGAGAGTGAGTGCCTCGGTTGCTTTTTGGGAGAGCTCTAAGATCAGGTACTGATCTTCCTTATAGCCAATATACAGGGTGCTTATTTGGACTGAGTCGTCTGGGCCGAATTCCAACACACCTGCTGTTTTTGTACCGGGTTTAAGGTATCTGAACAGTTCTATGTTTTTATCTTTATGCATATTCGTTATTGAACAATGTTAACCATCTGATGAAATAATATAACGTCCTGATAATACTATGTCATTAGTTTCATTAAGGTAATTGCAGGTGTCGAGTAAAAAAGTGAGGTGTTTTCAACAGGAAACAACAGCTTACTCTTGCCGTAAAACAAGATAGACTATTGTTAGTTGTGTACTTAATGGAGAATGAGTAAATGGAACTGGAAACTTTCTTAGAAAACCTGAAACAAGCACCGGAAAGCGTTCAATTTGAAGATACAATGCAAGTGATAGAAGCTAGCTATGATTTTTCTGAGAGTGAATTTCGTAATGGCGATGTGGTTAATGCGGCAGGGCAGAACAATGGTTCGTGTAAGATTTTTGCCTTTGGTTTAGCGTTAGGCCTCTCAGTAGATCAAACGTTGGCTTGTTTTGGTCAGTTTTACCGAAATGACGTACTAGATTTTCCTGAGAATACCGACCATCAAAATATTCGAAACTTCATGATACATGGTTGGGGGGGAGTCGAGTTCTCTCAGCCGGCATTGGTTGCAAAAGCTAAGTAATCACTCATTTAGTTAATCGTGTCTTGAAGCGAGATAATGCTATCTCGCTTCTTTTTGCGTTCTAGTGCAAGTTCATAGGCACAAAAACTACTGAACAGGTAAGGCTGATAGGCACTTACGACACAGACAAACACCTGCTTTTGGAATATTGTCGGTGTCTCGCTTCTCTAATTCAAAGCACCAACACGTCTCTTTTCCCGCACTGATATCACATTGTGCAGGCTCATTGCATTCTGGGCATTGATGAGTTGAGCTAATGCCACTCAGATTATTCATCACTGATTCTCTTTCGTTTTCAGATAACCCTTTCCAGCCGATAATCTCATCCATTGTTCGATGGCATCCATTGCATATGCCGCCATTATTTTTACAAGCCGCTCGGCAAGGTGTTTTCATTTATCTGACCCATGATTCATTTGTGCTGAAATGTAGCATATTTGTTTTCCTTTGCAGAGCCCTGTTAACCAAGAATTGACTCAGTAAAATTAACAAAGCAACTCGTAATTTTAAGGTTTTTCATGTAGCATCTCGCCCCTTTTGTCGAGTGGGGGATATTATGTTTATTGGATTTGATTATGGAACGGCAAACTGTTCTGTTGCAGCAATGGTTAATGGAGAACCAAGCCTATTACCGTTGGAAGGTAACAACCACTATATTCCCTCAACTGTGTTTGCTCCGACTCGTGAAAGCGTTTCTGAGCATCTATTTCGCCATTTGAATATCAAACCGAGCGATGTGGTTGGCGAGCAGGTGTTACGACGTGCGATTGCGTTGAACCGAGAAGAGAGTATTGATTTAGTGCCTGAAGATATGGCATTTGGTCAGGCAGCGTTGGATCTTTACTTAGAAGACCCTCGTGACGTTTACTATGTGAAATCGCCGAAATCTTTCCTTGGTGCGAGTGGGCTACATGATGTTCAGGTGAGTTTTTTTGAAGATTTAGTCTGTGCAATGATGGCGAATATTAAACACCAAGCCGAACTGACGACTCAAGAACAAATTAAACAAGCCGTTATTGGTCGTCCGATTAACTTTCATGGTCGAGGTGGTGAAGAAGCAAACCGACAAGCCGAACATATTCTTTCTCGTGCAGCTAAGCGTGCAGGCTTTACTGATATTGCTTTTCAATTTGAACCTGTTGCGGCGGGGCTTGATTACGAAAGTACCCTAACTGAAAACCAAACGGTATTGGTGGTGGATATTGGTGGTGGTACGACCGATTGCTCATTGTTAGAAATGGGACCAACTTGGTCGGGTAAGGCGGATCGTACTCAAAGTTTATTAGCCCACAGCGGGCAAAGGGTAGGAGGGAATGACCTTGATATCTACCTTGCTTTTAAACAACTGATGTCACCTTTCGGTATGGGTAGTAAAGGCATTTCAGGTATCGATATGCCGCTGACTCAATTCTGGAATCCAATTGCGATCAATAATGTTGAAGCGCAAAAGAACTTCTATTCTCGCGAAAACCTAGCGGCCTTGAAGTTACTTCGTAAAGAAGCTTCAGATCCTCAAAAGTTAGATCGCTTGATGAGGGTTTATCACGATACTCTAGGCTACAGCATTGTGCGTCGAGCTGAAGAAACCAAAATTGCTTTAGCTGAATGTGCTCAATACCGAACGGCGATTAATGTCGCTTCTGAGTTAGTGGAAGTTGATATCTCTGTTGAACAGATGATCGAAGCTATTGAAACACCAAAGTCTAAGATGATTGAGTTAGTAAAAGAAGCCATTCAACAAGGTCAGAAAAAGCCAGATGTTATCTACATGACCGGTGGTTCGGCTCGATCTCCAATCCTTCGCCAAGCAGTAGAAGAAGCTGTACCGAATGTACCGATTGTGAGTGGTAACTATTTCGGCTCAGTAACAGCAGGTCTGGCTCGTTGGGCTGAGGTTTGCTTTAAATAAGAACGAAAGCTATGAGTTATTGAAGGCAACCCATCACTGATTGGTTGCTTTTTTTGTATCTGGCTTCGATGAATTTCCGCTGAGTTACTTTTTCTTCTCTAAAGCAGTGGAAATTATTTTACCGGGTTAAATGTTTCAAATGCATTCTAGATGTTACAAGGTGTTTCAAGGTTAAAAGTTTGTCATATAATGGTCTGATGAGTAATTTTAAATTTTGATTTTTAATGTTTATTTGGTGATTAGAAAACCAAAAATTTTGATGTTTTTATCTCAAAAAGTAACAGTTCGCATTTGTGTTTTTAGTTTAATTTATTGTTTAAAAAGGTTTTTTTGTTTTTTATAGTGCGAATTTTTTTATTTTACATATTTTAATGCAACTTTTTGTCATTCGTATATTAGTGTTTGTCCACTTGTTAAATGCAGGTAACAACTTCTCCGTAAGCACGAGGTTGTTAGTGAATAACTCACCCAGTTACATAATGGATATGACAATGAATAAGAAACTTTTAGCGCTAGCAATTTCTGGTGCAGTATTTGGTACACAGGCAGTTGCAGTAGAGCTTTACAACGAAGACGGCACAACATTCTCAGTTGGCGGTCACGTTTCAGTTGCAGTTGGTGATGTAAACAGCGATGACCGTCTTAACAGCGATGATATCGGTGTAGAATCTGTTTCTCCACGTATCAACTTCGGTGCAACTCACGATCTTGGTAACGGCTTTACTGCTGATGCTAAAGGTGAATGGGCGCTAAACATGCTTGACGGTGGTGAAGAGTCATTCACAACTCGTCTTGGTTACGTTGGTCTTTCTCATGACGATTACGGTCGTGCAGCAGTAGGTACTCAATGGGCACCTTACTACAACGTTGCTGGTGTAGCAGATATGCCAATCGCATTCGCGAATGACTTCATCTACGAAGATCACGGTAACCTAGGTACTGGTCGTGGCGAAGAAATGGTTAGCTACGGCAACGCTATCGACTTCGGCAACGCTGGCTCTCTAAACGCAGCTGTTGCATGGCAAGGTCGCAAAGCTGATGGTGCGAACGAATACGGCAACCGTGCTCAAATTGCTTTGAATTACGCGATTGCTGACGTTACTGCGAACTACGCATACAACACCGGTGATGTTAACTACTTTGGTGTAGTGGGTTCAAAAACTGCTGATTCTCACGTATTAAGTGCAACTTACGGTTCATACGGCGCTGAAGGTCTTTACCTTGCTGGTGTATACGCAATGAACAACTACATGAACTCAGGTAACGGCCAGATTCTTGAAGAGTCAGTTGCAATTGAATTACTAGCTTCTTACGCTCTTTCTAACAGCCTTAACCTAAGCGTTAACTACGAAGCGGTAGAAGACGACAAGCTAAGCGATACAGTATTTGCTACTACTGCTCTACAAGCTGAATACAACTTCACGTCTCAGTTCGTAGGCTTTGCTGGTTACCAGTTCGACCTACAAGGTTCTGGCGTTTACAAAGAAAAAGCTGACGACCAGTGGCTACTTGGTGCTCGTTACTACCTATAAGTCGCAGACTAATTTAGCATAGTGTTTACTCCTTAAGTTTACCTTTTAGGATACTGTCCTAGACACCATGCTAAGCCCTCTCTGATCTCTTGATTAGAGAGGGCTTCTTTCGTTCTATACGCATCTGTTTTAGTTTTTCCTTCATGTTACCTAGCCATTCATTTCATCTACGTAGCTATGCTCTTGTCATCAGTTCTTATATGTCGCGATCTTCGGATAAAAGTATTTAAATCATTAAATTGAGCTAAAGATCAGAATTTAGATGTTGATAACCATCTTGTCGAAGATTCTCTCTTTATGTTGCGGTAAACTTTGCACTCCAAAGAATAGTTCAGGGACAAACTATGAGCAGCGTTGTAGATCAGGAACAATTGATGAATTCGAAACGAACAGCAACTCCAACTAAGGTGCTGTGTGTTGGGCGTAACTATGTCGATCACATCGAAGAACTCAATAACGCAATTCCAGACTCAATGGTGGTTTTCAATAAACCGAGCACCAGTGTTACGTCATCTCTGTCTTCTTTTCATCAAGAAGCGCTGCACTACGAGTCAGAAATCTGTTTTATCGTTGAAAATGGTCAGTACTCCGCTGTGGGTTTAGGGCTAGATCTCACTAAACGTGAATTGCAAAGTAGCTTAAAAGCGAAAGGTTTACCTTGGGAGCGCGCCAAAGCATTTGATGGTTCAGCCGTATTTAGTCGCTTTGTTCCAACTGATAACTTAGACCTCGCGGACTTGAATATAGAACTGTTTATCAACTGTGTCCGCGTTCAAAAAGGACACGTTGAACAGATGCTCTATTCCCCGAAAACTATCCTCGAAGAGTTGTCTTCTTACACGACATTACTCGACGGTGATGTCGTGATGACGGGTACCCCTAAAGGCGTTGGAGAAGTACACCGCGGCGATATATTCCTTGGTCGCCTTAAGTGTGGAGAAACGACATTGATTGAGATTGAATGGGTAGCGAGTTAATCACATTGGTTTTTTTAGTTAATAAGTTGGTTTTACTGGCTGTTGGTGGTTGTTAATTCGAATAATTAACCATCAAGCAACGGGTTGCATCTAGAATGGCGTTTGTAATTGATATAAAATCCGGCTCCGTTTTTATCAATACTGAAGCTCATGATCGACTTAGCCATTTTACCTGTTTACCTGACAGCCGTTGTTGCACTTCTCCTTTTACCTGGTCCTGATATGTTACTGATCGCGAGCTCAAGTATGAGCTATGGTCGTAAGGTCGGTGTGTTTGCGAGCCTAGGTAACGCGACTTCTGGAATTATTCTGACAGTGCTGGCGGCGATGGGTGTGTCGGCATTGATCGCTATGAGCCCTATTGCTTTGAAAGCGCTGCATTTATTAGGTGGTGCATACTTACTTAAAATGGGATGGGACTGCCTTCGAACCGATCAGGGAGAAGCGGCCGGACTCAGTGACAATGCTGCCGCTAAGTCGTATTACCAAAGAGCGTTAATTAGTAATCTGCTTAATCCAAAGGCGTTGGTTTTTTTTGTGATGTTTTTGCCTCAATTCGTTTCTACAAATATTGAAGCGACCTCTGGTGAACAGATGCTGTTTTTGGGCCTATTATTGAACGTTCTTGGTTTGACGTTTAATTTTCTTCTTGTGGCTTTGGTGGGTACTATTGGTAAGCCTCTCGTAGAAAACGCAAAGTTTCGTACTTATCAGCAGAAAGTGATGGGCGGCGTGTTTATTGTGTTAGCGGTTTGGATGCTTTCTTCTTTCTTTACTGCTTCAATTACCTAAGTAAAGCACATGATAACGGCTCATTGCCGATAAAAAATGGACGCTTAATGCGTCCATTTTTGGTTCTGCTAAGTACGAATTGTCTTATTCGAATATCGAGTAAACTCTCGCTTCACCGACTAAGAATTCAGCTCTTTTTGGTGCTGTTCAATTAGTTTCTCCATGAACTTTTCACCACGTAAACGAGTGTCTTCATACGTCTCTGTTTCTTCAAACTTTGTCACTGTTTCATAGTAGACTTTCACTTTTGGCTCTGTGCCAGAAGGGCGGACGATAATACGTGAGCCATCTTCAAGGTGATAAATCAGCACGTCACTTGTTGGTAAGTTAATGGTTTCAGTATCGCCACCAACGATGTATCGCAAAGAGGATTGCAGATCTTCAATCACAGAGATAGCGACCTCGTTTATAGCTTTAGGTTGAGCAGCTCTGAGTTTAGAACCAATAGATGGCGAGTCAGGGTCAAGCGCAATACTTCTCTGAGCGTTAGTATGGACGCCATGCTCACGCGAAATTTGAGCGAGGAGATCCCAGATGGTTTGACCTTGAGATTTCAACTCTTCAACTAATTGAGCGAAGACAACGATAGCCGATAGGCCATCTTTATCTCGTACCTGAGTGCCGATTGTGTAGCCAAGGGCTTCTTCATAGGCGAACAAGAACTCATTCTGCTCATCCTCCAACTGCATCCCAATATTCGCCAACCATTTAAAGCCCGTTAGCGTTTGGAAGTAAGTCGCGCCGTGGGATTGAGCCACTTTTTCAAGCAAGGTTGAAGATACAATACTGTTACCAACTAATTGGTTTTTGGTGTGCGGCTTCGATAATAAATAGTGAGCGAATAACACACCTACTTGATCCCCAGTCAGCATCTTGTAAGAAGCATCATCGGTTCTAATTGTATCATCGATTCTAACTGCAACGGCAAATCGGTCTGCATCTGGGTCATTAGCGCAAGCGATGTCGGCATCAACACTTTTGGCGAGGTTAATAACGAGATCCATTGCCCCTTTTTCTTCGGGGTTCGGGAAGTTAACGGTCGGGAAGTGACCATCGGGCTCTCTTTGTTCCGGTACACTGAATACTTTGTGGAATCCAGAATCATGGAGAAGATCTTCAGCCATTTGTGCACCTACACCATGCATGGCGGTATAGGTAATGGTTGTTTTAGCGGCTTCGGTACTGTTGTTTACATGCGGGCTCTGATTAATCGCAGCTCGATAGGTTTGATAATATCCCTCGGTGAGCCACACTAATTTGCCTTGCTGTTCTGCATCACTCAAGTTCATTAAAGGAATAGGTTTGGCTGCAGCAGTGTCGATTTCAGCTGCAATGCCTGCATCGTGAGGGGGAATAATTTGCGCGCCATTTTCCCAGTACACCTTGAAGCCATTATATTCTGGTGGGTTGTGGCTAGCCGTTACGACAACAGCAGCCGCCGCATTAAAATGCTCAATACCGAAAGCCACAATAGGTGTTGCTGCCACGTTAGAGGTTAGGTAAACCTTGATCCCCAAAGCCGTAAGCACGGAAGCTGTATCAATGGCGAACTGCTTTGAATCTAAGCGCCCGTCATAGCCAACAACGACACCGCGAATGGTGGCATTAGCGACATGCTCGATTAAATAGTGGCCAAGTCCGGTTGCTGTTTCCTGTATTACTAACCGGTTCATTCGATTTGGACCGCATCCAACTTTGCCTCGTAGACCTGCTGTACCAAATTCTAACCGTTGAATAAAGCGATCTTCTAATTCGTCGTTCATCCCCTCATCGATGAGGTACTGTAGCTCTTCACGAGTTCTTGGATCTGGGTCTCTCGCTAACCAGTTCATTGCATCTTGCATAATCACTAAACCTTTTCATGTCGGGATATCTTTCTGTTGATTTAATTTAAGTGATATTGATTATCATTTCCATGAAAGCAATCGTAAAACTCGATTTAAAATAAATTCCAACAGCAAGGGAAGGGCATATGGATAAAGCTACTTCAATAATTGTCTGTTTAGTAAGCACACTTACCTTGAACAATTGGATATCACTAACTAGCCTTTTACATAAATATAACAAAGTTTGACAAGTTCGCCGTTTTTGAATCTTTCGTAGAAACTTCCAATGTCTCTTAATCGGAAAGTACATAGGTTGTTTATGGGTCAGTGGTCACTGAGACTGTATCACTTTAGTCGTCGCGTGAGTTGTAGATTGAGATTCAGCCTTTTCATATGTAATCGGAATAACAATGTATGTTGCCCTGCTAGTAATGACTTATAGCCCGCAACAACATTTAAGTCGCAATTATCCAATTAGGAAGGATGAGGAGAGATCTTTTGAAAAGATTATTGGTCAGTCTAGCGTGGCTTTTGAATATTTTTGTTGCGGCCTTAATATCGCCTTTAGTGCATGCAAGTACTGAATACAACATGACACAAGGTGTTACTGAGATTAGCGGTAAAGTGTATGAACTCCATATGCTGATCTTCTATATCTGTTGTGCGATCGCTTTCGTCGTCTTCGGTGTGATGTTTTACTCTATTGTGAGACACCGAAAGTCGAAGGGTGCAGTAGCGGCTCATTTCCATGAAAGTACTAAAGTTGAAATTCTTTGGACGATCATCCCAATCATTATTCTCATCGCTATGGCCATCCCAGCCACCAAGACCTTGATAGCGATGGAAGACACCTCTCAATCAGAACTCACTGTCAAAATTACAGGCTCGCAATGGAAATGGCATTACAGCTATTTTGGCGAAGATGTTGAGTTTTTTAGTCTTTTGGCGACAAGTGATAAAGAGATTGAAGGAATCGAAGTTAAAGGGGCACATTACTTGTTAGAAGTGGATAATCCGCTCGTACTGCCTATCGATCGTAAAGTCCGTTTCTTGATGACTTCTGATGATGTTATTCACTCATGGTGGGTACCAGCTTTTGCGGTAAAAAAAGATACCATTCCCGGTTTCATCAACGAAGCGTGGACAAAGATCGATGAGCCCGGTGTTTATCGAGGGCAGTGTGCAGAGTTGTGTGGTCGTGCTCATGGTTTCATGCCGATAGTGGTGCATGCAATGGAGGAGGATGACTTTGATGGATGGCTTGCGGAACAGAAAGAATTGGCGATAGCCGCAAAGCAAGCGGCTCAAGATGCACTAGATGCGTCACTTTCCTTAGATGAATTGAACGTCATCGGTGAAGAAGTTTACAAAACCCGTTGCGCAGTTTGTCACCAAGCCAATGGGGAAGGTATTCCCGGCGCATTTCCTGCCATTAAAGGAAGTCCTATTGCACTTGGTGATGTGGGTGTTCATATCGATACCATTGTTTATGGTCGCGGAGGTACCGCAATGCAGGCGTTCGATAATCAGTTAACCGAAAAAGAGATTGCTGCGGTAGTGACTTATCAAAGAAATGCTTGGGGTAATGACACTGGCGATGTGGTTCAGGCTTCAGATGTGAACGCTTATAAGGCGAAGCAAGAAGGTGGATCTGACAACGAACAAAGTGAAACGAACAGTGAACAAGGCTCAACGGATGAGGCACAAAACGATGCTAAGGAGCAGTTATGAGTTCGCCAATCAATAAGCCGGTGAAATCGGCTCCCGCAGAAGGTCAAGCACTGAGTCATTCAGCTGAAGGTTCATTGGACAGCCATGATTTAACTCATGATGATCACGACTCACATGCTGCTCCCAAAGGTTGGGCGCGTTGGCTTTACTCAACCAACCACAAAGACATCGGTACACTTTACCTTTGGTTTAGCTTTGCCATGTTCTTAACAGGCGGCGCCATGGCGATGGTGATCCGTGCGGAGTTATTCCAACCGGGGTTACAGCTCGTTGAGCCAGACTTCTTTAATCAGATGACTACCGTTCACGGTTTAATCATGGTGTTTGGTGCCGTGATGCCTGCATTCACAGGTTTGGCTAACTGGATGATCCCAATGATGATTGGCGCTCCAGACATGGCGCTGCCGAGAATGAATAATCTCAGTTTCTGGATTCTACCTTTTGCTTTCTTGATCTTAATTGGTTCTTTGTTTACTGAGGGAGGCGGCCCGAGCTTTGGTTGGACATTTTATGCGCCGCTCTCGACAACTTATGGTCCTGATAGTACGGCGTTGTTTGTATTTTCTGTCCATATTATGGGGATCAGTTCGATCATGGGGGCGATCAACGTCATCGTAACCATAGTGAACATGCGCGCACCGGGTATGACTTGGTTCAAGTTACCAATGTTCGTATGGACATGGTTAATTACCGCTTTCTTGCTGATAGCCGTGATGCCCGTTCTCGCGGGTGCGGTGACTATGGTACTGACTGACAAATACTTTGGAACAAGCTTCTTTGATGCCGCTGGTGGTGGGGACCCGGTGATGTTCCAGCACATATTCTGGTTCTTTGGGCACCCCGAAGTGTACATCATGATCTTGCCGTCGTTTGGTATCGTCTCGGCTATCATCCCAGCCTTTAGTGGCAAGCGCTTGTTTGGTTACCATTCGATGGTGTACGCGACCTGTAGTATCGCCATTTTGTCTTTTTTAGTGTGGGCACACCACATGTTCACAACGGGTATGCCAGTATTTGCCGAACTGTTCTTCATGTATTGCACCATGTTGATAGCGGTGCCGACCGGTGTGAAAGTCTTCAACTGGGTGGCGACTATGTGGCGGGGGGCTTTGACCTTTGAAACACCAATGTTGTTTGCGATTGCCTTCATTGTTCTGTTTACGATTGGTGGGTTATCTGGATTGATGTTGGCAATAGTGCCTGCTGATTTCCAATACCACGATACCTATTTTGTGGTGGCTCACTTTCATTATGTTCTGGTAACAGGTGCTGTGTTCTCGATTATGGCTGCCGCCTATTATTGGCTGCCTAAGTGGACAGGGCATATGTACGACCACAAGCTCAGTCTGTGGCATTTCTGGACGTCGGTAATCTCAGTGAATGTGCTGTTCTTCCCGATGCACTTTTTAGGGTTAGCGGGCATGCCACGTCGTATTCCAGATTACGCTATTCAATTTGCTGACGTTAACCAAGTGGTGTCGATTGGTGGTTTTGCCTTTGGGTTGTCTCAGCTGATCTTCTTATGGTTGGTTATTAAGTGCGTAAGAGGCGGAGAGCCCGCACCAAGCAAGCCTTGGGATAGAGCTGAAGGGCTAGAATGGACAGTTCCAAGCCCTGCGCCTCATCATACCTTTACTCATCCACCTAAAGTTGATTAGAGGGAAGATCCATGAACGACAAACAGAGCAACCGAAATCAAAATGATCAGTTGATTAAACTAGCAACCAAGAAGCGATCAACTAAAAAGCTGACGGGTTATTTGGTGTTGAGTGTGGTTGCGATGTTTGGTTTCGGTTTTGCTTTGGTGCCGCTCTACGATGTGATGTGTGACGCCCTAGGGATCAACGGCAAAACCAATACGGTTTCTGCCGTTCAACCTCAGGGAATGCAGCCCGACTATTCTCGTACGGTACGCGTTGAATTCATGTCCCACATCAAGCCAGATATGCCGTGGCAGTTCTCGCCCGAAGTTCAAGTGTTAGAGGTTCACCCTGGTGAGGTGATTCAGACTAACTACATCGCTAAAAACCTATCCGGTGCCTCATTGGTTGGCCAAGCCGTACCATCGGTTTCTCCAGGCATGGGAGCCACTTACTTTAACAAAATGGAATGTTTTTGTTTCAATCAGCAACCATTAGAGGGGCACAAGAGTGCCGAAATGGGATTGATATTTTACATTGAGCCTGACATTCCTGAATCAATACATACGCTTACACTCTCTTATACGCTGTTTAATATCACGAGTCAGGTGAGTGGAGAGGCAAGTAAGCCTGAGCCTAACGTGCTCGCAAGTAACTAGGGATTTACAGAACCAGTATCAACATAAGGAGTTGAGCGATGAGTTCTAAAAAGGAAGTTTATTTCGTTCCACATCAAAGCCACTGGCCATTGGTGGGTGCTGTAGCACTGTTTTTGGTCGCGGTTGGTGCTGGCTTGACGGTGCAAAATATGGGCACCGACGCAGCCGGTGGTGTATTTGGAAAAGCGGTGTTGTTAGTCGGGTTTGCTGTGCTGCTTTACATGCTCGCAGGTTGGTTTAGTAATGTGATCACGGAATCATTGAGTGGTCTTTATTCTGAGCAGATTTCTCGATCTTTTCGACAAGGTATGAGCTGGTTCATCTTCTCTGAAATCATGTTCTTCGGTGCTTTCTTTGGCGCTCTTTTTTACGCTCGTATGATTTCAGTGCCTTGGATTGGTGGCGCAGGCAACAATGCGATGACCCATGAAGTGTTGTGGCCGATGTTTCAGTCGATATGGCCACTAACGACGACGCCTGATGGTGTGACGACACAAGCCATGCCTTGGCAAGGAATCCCGCTTAAAAACACTATTATACTGCTGCTTTCATCTGTGACGCTGCACATGGCACATATCAGTCTTGAACAGAACAAACGTATGGCTTTAATCGTGTGGTTGGAAATAACCATTGTTCTGGCTGGCTTCTTCCTGTTCTTCCAAGTTGAAGAGTACCTTCACGCTTATCAGGAGATGGGACTGACACTTCAGTCTGGTATCTACGGTAACACCTTCTTTTTGCTGACTGGATTTCACGGCTTGCATGTTTGTTTAGGAACGATTTTTTTGGTTGTATTACTGGCAAGAGTTGCGAAAGACCATTTTTCTCCAAAAGATCATTTTGCGTTTCAAGCGGGCAGTTGGTATTGGCATTTTGTTGATGTGGTTTGGTTAGGTTTGTTTGTGTTTGTGTATGTGCTCTAACGAAATATGCTGGTTTAGCTGCTGGATTTGTATGGGCTTAATAAGGGCGAGGGTTGGGCGTTATCATTCCTGAACCTAAAGCCAGTAATAACAGTAGTACGACAACGACTGACCACATGACTCGACGACCCAAGAAGTGACTCAGTCTTTTGCCATTGTGTTTACCTGATGCGATTTGGATTAGACCTTTCATCAAATTGAAAGCGATAAAAAACAGCAAAGCGACCAATACAATTTTAAACAACAACACAAAGGTAGATGACGCCATAGTGATAACTCCAAACCGATTGATTGATGATGAACACAAGTTCCGCAGTAAAGGTTTTTGGATAGCGGTTGTTTTAACTGTGGTTTCAGTCGGCATTTTAATCAAGTTGGGTTTGTGGCAGTTAGATCGAGGTAACGAGAAATTGCGTTATGAACAGCAGCTATCAGAAAGAGCCCAGCAATCGTCTAGGTCATTGGATGCGGTTATCTCTGAATGGAAGGACTCGCGTATACAAGCGCAAGGTGCCTCTGAACAGCCGTCTTTAAATGGTTTGAAGGTTGATGTGGATCTGGAAATGCCAAGTGGTTTAGTGGTCTTGTTAGACAATCAGATTAACCAAGGAACAGTGGGGTATGTGATTTACATGTTGGGTGAGGTTCGCTTTAAAGATGAAAACGAGTCTTTAGTGGCCGAAAAGCAGCTATTGATCGATCTGGGGTTCGTTGCGGCAAGTAATGACAGAAGAGAACTACCGCAATTAGGAAGCATTACTGTACCAAGCAAAATGTCAGGGCGCTTGTATACACGCTCAGTGAATCCTTTAAGTCATGAATTGGGTTTAGAAAATACGACACCGAATAGAATCCAAAACCTAAACATAGCAGCGTTATCACAATACACCGGGCAAGAAGTGCTGCCCTTTGTCTTCCAACCTCAGAGCTTAGGTTCCTGGCCTTATGAGTTGTTATGGCGACCGACGGCAATGAAATCTGAGAAGCACTTCGGTTACTCATTTCAATGGTTTGTAATGGCAGCGGTACTTTTGTTTTTGATGTTGTTAATTGGCTATCGGTACCTAAAAGCGACACCTATCACGGAGAACAACGATGGATAAATCTCAAGCACAAGTGAACAGGGAAAGTACCGAGGCAAACATGGCTGAGCTTAGAAGCCGTCGTACTAAGGGACGTTTGGTATTAATCGGACTCGTTCTAATTTTCGCTTTGCCTGCGATTATCGCCAAAACTGTGTTGGACCAGAATTGGTATACCTCAGGTGTCACTAACTCAGGCGAATTGGTAGAACCAAGAGTCACGCTAGCGGATTTTGGCGTAACGGTACCCATGGCTGGAGAGGGTTGGTTAGTAGGTTATATCGCACCGATGGAGTGCGAAAGCTTGTGTGAACAACAGCTTCATTATTTGAATCAAAGCTACTTAGCGTTAGGAAAAAACAAAGAACGCGTGACCGCCGTTGTTTTCGTCTCAGAAGGTAATTCGTTATCGGGTTCTCTTGATAAGCCTGATCTATCTTTGTTAGCTGGTGGTGATCAGTTAAGTACCGAGTTTGCGCCAGCTTCCATTGTGATAATTGACCCACTCGGGCAATTGATTATGGAATACAAAAGCGTTTCTGATCCTTCGCAGTTAGTCAGCCAATCTAAAGGCATGATTCATGATTTACGAAAATTACTCAAGTTGTCGAGAGTGGGGTAAAGGCCAGTAATTAGTCGGCGTTGATGATTCTAGATAGGGAGATAAGCTATGCAAAAAGGAGCTCCAAAGTTACTCATGTTGATTATGAGAGTGACTATATTCCTAACTTTGACTGTGATTGTACTCGGTGCTTACACTCGTTTGTCTGATGCCGGTCTTGGCTGTCCCGACTGGCCTGGTTGTTATGGAAAGATCACGGTGCCTTCTGATGTATTGGCGGTGACTGAAGCGAATCTGCAATTTCCAGAACGAGCTCTCGAAGCAGACAAAGCTTGGATAGAGATGATCCATCGCTACTTTGCAGGAACATTAGGGCTGCTTATCTTTGTCGTTGTTGCTTGGTGTATTAAAAAGAATATAACAACTGCTGGTCTGCCGTTACTTATTTCTGCAACTGTGATATTTCAGGCTTTGCTTGGAATGTGGACGGTGACTCTCAAGTTGATGCCCGTTGTGGTTATGGCGCATTTGATGGGGGGCTTCACGTTGCTGTCACTGTTGTGTTTGCTCTACTGTCGTTTGTCTCAATTCCAAAGCCGTTTTGGAGAGGTTGCCTATTCTTCACCACTTAAAATTTCGGCACTATTCGGATTACTCATTGTAGTCGGGCAGATACTGCTAGGTGGCTGGACATCGTCAAACTATGCCGCTTTGGTGTGTACCCAATTGCCGATTTGTGAAGGTAACTGGATGAGCTACCTCGACTTCAAAAATGCGTTCGATTTTGCTCAACATGGACACGATAACTATGAGTTTGGTGTGTTGGAATATCCCGCGAGGCTTACCATCCATGTCATGCACAGGTTCGGGGCTATTGTGGCGACGTTAACGGTGCTGATGATCGTGTTCCAGCTATGGAAATTTGGCCAAGCGCCTCACCAAAAGCTGAGCGTGATTGTCGCAATAGTCTTGTTTACTCAAATCGGCCTTGGGATCAGTAATGTATGGTTTCATCTGCCAATTTTAGTTGCGGTTTTGCATAACCTAGTCGCAGCGATGTTGCTCATCAGCATGGTTGTAACCAATTTTGTCGTGTGGCAACGCAAACCGAGTGAGATCTTGGTGAAGAACAGTGTATTACAAGGAGGTAATCATGGTCAGTAGAACGTCAACACAGTATGAAGTGGTGGCTCAAGACGCAGCCTTAACTCATAAGGTAGCAACCAACAATGACACAGCTTTAAGTAACAAAATTGCTACAAAAAACAAAGCCACTTGGAAAGTCTATTTAACGCTGACCAAACCAAAAGTGGTGGCTTTGATGTTGCTTACAGCACTGGTTGGGATGTGTTTAGCGGTACCCAATGGATTGCCCTTACAACAAACTCTGTTCGGAATGATTGGGATAGGGCTGATGGCAGGTTCGGCAGCTGCATTCAACCACTTGATCGATAAAAAGATTGATGGGCAAATGACTCGAACAAACCGACGTCCTTTGCCATCGGGTGAACTGAGCAGTGTGCACGTGTTCAGCTTTGCTGCTGGTATCGGCTTACTTGGCTTTGTCACGTTAGTGGTGTGGGTCAATCAACTGACCGCTTGGTTAACCTTTGCAAGCTTATTGGGTTATGCCGTGATTTATACCATGTACTTGAAACGAGCAACGCCGCAAAACATCGTGATAGCAGGCATCGCTGGAGCTATGCCCCCTTTATTAGGTTGGACGGCAGTAACTAATGAATTGCATTCAAATGCTTGGTTGTTGGTGATGATCATCTTTATTTGGACGCCTCCGCACTTTTGGGCGTTGGCGATTCATCGTCGTGATGAGTATGCCAAAGTGAATATCCCCATGCTGCCTGTGACTCACGGAATCGAATACACCAAGACTTCTATTTTTCTCTATACCTTGTTGCTTAGCATCGTGTGTATATTGCCGGTATTGGTCGGCATGAGTAGTTGGATATATCTAAGCGCTTCATTGGTGCTCAACGGTGGGTTTGTTTATCATGCTTGGGTACTTAAATATCGTGATGAGCCCAATATGGCGATGAAGACCTTTAAGTTCTCCATTTATCACCTAATGATCTTATTTGTCGCTCTGTTGGCGGATCATTATTTGCTTTGACAGCTTTGCGCTGAACTACATAAGGTTTTCCTTATATCAGACCAAACCTTTGGCTTCCACTAACCTAACTCTGACATGTTATGTATGAAAAACCGGACAATTGATTGACATGAATTATATAAAGGAACCGGTAATGGAATTCACTGAGCAAGATAGAGACGCGTTATATCAAACGTGGATGTCACAAAAATCGCGCATGAGAATTACGCAAATGGAGTTTTCAAAGAAGCTAGGAATGAACCAACTTGATTTCTCAAGAGTGCTAAGAGGGGAAACGGCACTAACCATGTCCTTCATTAGCCATTTCTGCCGCTTACTTCATTTAGAACCTAGAAATGTGTTCCCTTCGTTGAAAGAAGCGAATAATTCAGGGCCTAAAGTAGTCTATCTGAAAAGTCGTATGAGTGTTGATGGTGAGATTCAAAATGCTTACATCGAAGGTAATCAAGTGATAGTAGAGTATGCCCACACTGTTCAGCGAGACTAATTTTAGATCTAGCTCTGAGTTTTAAATCCTTTTTCTACAATATTTTCTCTTAGGGTATGGCATACTCATGTCGAGTGTTAAATTTAACCTAAGTGCGCTATGAACCCTTTAAAACTTCTTGTGCTTGTCGCAACCAGCATTTTCTTGTTTGGTTGTGCAGGCGGTCCGATTATAACCGAAACCAAATTCACCACCTACGAAGACTTTCAGCCTGGTCCTGATAGCGGTGTCGATTTAGTTTGGGCAAGGATTGGACTACGTGACGCCCAACGATTGAAATCCAAATTAAACTCTTATGATTCTGTGGTGATCGACCAAATTTTTGTTCTTGCAGAAGAAGGGACACTAGATCCGGAAGAGATCGAAGAGCTCATTGATCATATGGTGAGCTGTTTGGAGGCGAAGATATCGCCTCATAAAGCGATTGTTGGTGAACCTACGGGTAAAACACTACGTTTAAGTATTGCCTTGAGTAACGTTGAAACCCCAAATCCTATCTTAGCTGTGACAAGTAGTGTTTTGCCATTCGGCCTCGCTATGTCTACGATATCCAAGGTGACAACGGGTGAGCACACCAATGTTGGAAGCGCGAGTGTTGAACTCCTGGTGAGCGATGCACAAGATGGCACACCATTGTTTGCAGCAATAGACCGTGAAGCAGGCAATAAAGATTTTTCGACGATGATTGACTCTTTGGACGATGCCAAAGATGCGATCAACTACTGGATTGAACGTTTAGGTGATACTCTACAGAATATCGACGACGCATAGAAAGAGCACGGAATGCTAGAGAAAGAGAACCTGATTAAGTTAGCTAGAATGCAAATGCCATTTGGCAAATACGCTGGCCGCGCATTGATTGACTTACCTGAAGAATATTTGCTCTGGTTTGATAAGAAAGGCTTCCCGTCTGGCGAGTTGGGCGACTTATTAAAACTGTGCCTTGCTTTGAAAATTGAAGGGCTTGATAGTGTCGTCAAGCCTCTAAAATACCACTTCCCTGAAGATCTATAATTATGGCTGCGTCTAAGCTCTTAAACAAAAGAAAGGTTTAAGGGGGAAGATGCATATTAATGGAAATGCCTTAATCGTTCTTTCAACGAATACAAACGACCTATAGCAAATGAAACTTATCAGGAGCTTGGCAGATATGCATTCAGGAGAGAACACATTAAAAATGAATTGGATCTGGTGTTGATCACCGTTTCTACTATGCACGTAACGCGGATGATTATATTATTCCCCCCCTTTGAACAAGCCCATACATTACCCTATCAACTCTCTACCTAACCATAATCTATTGCAAGTCAATTATTTGTTCAAAATCTAATATAGATCTTGAATCCATATCATGTAAGAAGGCAAACTACGCGTGTAATTATTATAAATACTAGAGTCAACGTCATAATTGGACTCCATAGAAATAAGTAGTAATAGGTATCTGATGCGTTTTTTAACTTGCTTTGCTTTAACTTGTTCTATTCTTTTTTCAGTTCAGAGTTTTGCTGAAGAGATCAAGATTTTCACTTGGGAAGACTATATCTCTGATACCGTGATAGAAAAGTTCGAAAAGCAATATGGACATACCGTATCTCAGGTTTATTTTGAAAGTGAAATGCTGCGAGATGTTGTGGTGTATTCTGGGAAAGCTCTAGCCTACGACTTGTTTATCATTGATGGGCTAACCATTGATGAGCTGGGCAGAGAAGGTATTTTAGGGGATTTGTCCAATGTTCTGGAGGGAGATAATTCATATTTCACCGATATATCTCGCGGAGTATGTGGGTCGTACGGTATTCCATATTCTAACGGTACAATGGGGGTCGCATTTCGCTCTTCAAAGGCTACCGAAGGGATAACCTCTTGGATGGATGTTTTCGATTACGCATTACAGAATCCCCAGACCGTCGTGATCCCCGATGATGATGTGGACACCATAGCAATCGCATTATTGGCGTTAGGGTTTGATCCTATGACCGAAAATGAAGTTGAACTAGCCCAAGCGTACAAACTATTGATGAAGGTCCGTGATCAGCTATTAGTAATGAGAGCCGGTACTGGCTATGCTCTAGATAAAAGATCTGCTTCTAAAATGGAAGTTACCGTTATCTACTCAGGAGAAAAAGAACAAATTGCGTCGTATACAGAGCAAGATGATTGGACCTACACGATTCCTCAAGAAGGAACTTTGATGTGGCATGAATGCTTCAGTGTTCATAAAGAAAAGCCTGTTAGTAAGGCGTCAATTGAGTTTCTCAACTTTATTAATTCACCAGAGATAGCAGCAGTAAATGCCGAGGAGATGTGGTTCGCAAGCTCGAATAGACACGTATTGGATTTCGCAACTGATGAGTATCTGCAAGATGAAGAGTTGTTCCCAATGGCATTAGATAACACTTCATCGTTTACCTATAAAACATTGAGTAAAATTTCTACCCTTGGAAAAACTATAAGACATCTAATTTGACAATTGTTGACAATATCTAATTTTAACAGTGAGTTAGGTTAATTAATGCTCATTTCCCACTCTAGTTGCAGCATCTGTCATAGTTTTTCGCAA
>NZ_JAKMZC010000017.1:0-121297 GCF_029890535.1 Vibrio sp. S/42/10
CATCAGAACATTTTTCTTTGTACGTTTCTATCACAAAACAATCCTCGATATGCTACCCACATATCAAAGATAGATTTGTCATAAAAATACATCAAGGATTTCTGTCATTATTTTTTTCTAAGGGTAAGAAGCTTCAGATCTGAGAAGTCAAATACTCACTGTTATTCATAACCAAAAATAAAAGACAGAAAATGAAACTGTCGCTAAAGATCAATTATATTTTGCTTCCCGTTATGGTGGTTATCTTCTCCATCGCCGGTGTGTTTTCGTATACCAGTCAAAAAATGCATCTGAATTCGTCGCTATCTGAAAGATTACATAACGAGCTTGGTTATATCTCTCATGACCTTAATGAAGCGTTTAGAGAGTTAGATTTCGCAATTAGAATGAGTCTAGAGAGCTACTATATTCAAAAGTATCTTTTTGAAATATATGATGACACCACTCAGTATTACATGGAGAAAGAGTTAGCGAGGTATATTAATCAGTTGAAGCTCAACCACGGTGCGATCGAAAGCTTTGCTCTGGTGGATATTAATGGCGAAGAGCTTATATACTTTAATACGTCAGATCCATTTAAAAAATACTCTGCTGATACGGTTGTGACGGACCACCTTGCTACGATTAAACAAGCATTAGATTTGAAAGGTGTTGCTCGCGTTAACGCCTCTACTTACAAACTAGACGACGGAGTTGAAGGCCCTGAGTTTTTTATCATAAAGACATTTACACCCGAACAAAGTTTTACTATCCCAACTTTTTCTAAAGGCCAGACGTTACTAACAGCAGTGATTCGCGCTAAAGCGGGACACTATGACGAATTCCAAGAGTCGGTAAAAAGTAAGGTTGGTCCATATGCCCAGCTAATACTTAAACCTAATTCTACCTCGCATTCGCTGACGAACGCAGAACAGATAAAAGAGATTACCCAACCAGACTATGAATTTGGTTTTCAATTAGTGCATGACTTATGGTCTATTAAAATTTTTCTCCCCCAAGAACAACTCAATGAGTGGTATAAACCCTTTCAGCTTCTTTATGCCGTTATTGTATTGTTAGTCACTGTGGTTACTTTCTTAATACTAAAATGGCTTATCGTAAAACAGGTTATTAAGCCAGTAGAGAGGCTTAGTGAGCAAGTAGAGTCCGTAAATTATGATGATTTGGTCTACATAGAACGTTCTAAAAGTAACGACGAAGTCTCCATCCTTACCAATAAGTTTATTAACTTGATCACTGAGCTCGATGGATTAGCAAAAAAAGATTCTCTGACGGGCTTACCAAATAGAAAAAAATTCAATCTAGATATCACACGCATAATGAATAACTGCACTAAAACGGATAAAAAGGGCGCGGTTATTTACTTTGATATCGATAACTTTAAACACGTGAATGACAAATATGGGCATCATATAGGGGACCACTTACTCGTCGTGTTTGCAGAGCGCCTCGTCGAGAGCTTTGTTGATTTTGAGTGGGAAACACTAACTATATCTGATGTTGAGTTTGCGAGGTTATCAGGTGATGAGTTTGCCATCATCGTGGGAGGGTTGGACGACTTAAATATACTTACTGAGTTTGCTGATCGAATTCTATCTCTCTTTGAGAGCGGCTTCGAAGTGGATGGGATTCAATTTGATGTTGGTGTTAGTGTGGGTATTTCGGTATACCCTGATGATGCTAAAACGGTCACCAAATTGGTCAACAATGCAGATTCAGCGATGTATAGTTGCAAAAAGATTGCGGGAAAAAATCATTATCAATTCTATTCAAAGGAGATGGATAGGGAGATAAAGCGTCATGCTCAAATCAATGAAGATCTGAAAGAGGCGATTAGAACTAATCAGATGTATCTAACCTATATGCCTGTTTATGATATAGAAAAGGGCAAGATAAAAGGTGCTGAAGTTTTAATACGAACGAACTACGAGGCTTTACGGTCATATGGGCCAGCCGATTTTATACCAATAGCAGAATCGTCAGGCTTAATTAAACATATTGATTATTGGGTTTTAGAGAATGCTCTGCAGAGGCTATCAGTTTGGATACAAGACCTGGACTTCGATGGTACGTTAGCGATTAACTTCTCATCTTGGCAGCTTTCTAATTCCGACTTTGTCAATGTACTTTCTGGAATGCTAATGCGCTATGAAATTCCAGCCCACATGGTCGAAATGGAAATCACTGAAACCTGCTTTATACCTGGAGATAAACAGAACATCGAGAGGCTTAAGGAATTGAAAGAGCTAGGAGTAAAGGTTTCTCTCGACGATTTTGGTACTGGCTATACGGCCTTTAGTCAATTGATAAGTTACCCTATCGATACGCTTAAGATCGACCGTATGTTTGTTAACGCTATTGATTCTGAATCAACAGATAAACAGCTCATCGAAGTGATCATAGAAATGGCCAAAATTTATGATCTCAATATCATTGCAGAAGGCATAGAAACAGCAAGTCAGCTGGATTACGTTCGAAGCAAAGGGTGTCAGGCAGTACAAGGATTTTTACTATCCAAACCTTTAAGAGAAAATGATTTTATCGATGCGTGGAAAAGAGGGTCTTTGCCTGAGTACAGTTAGAGATCCGACACTATAAAATCATACTGGTTTTGAGTTTTGGAATGATACATCGCTTTTCCTGCTTTCTCGGTGACGTTAGGCTGCTCCTTATCAAGCGATGCAGGTCTATTACATACATGCAGAATAGATGCTCTTCCTTCCCTATAAATTACGCAATCGATAGCGTGTAAATAATGTTGTACAGGGTGTTTTAAATATAAAACACAAAAAAAATTGCGTTTATTTTCAATTAGTGATTGAAACTAGAGTTTTTACTAGTTAAGTTACAGGGAACAAGAAGATTAGTGCTGATAGAAAGTTACGTGAGACAACGTACATTCAGCTCAAGGATAGAAAAAAGGAAGAAGTAAGCAATGTTCCAGACTGATGATGTAAGAATTAACAAAGTAAAAGAGTTATTACCACCTGTTGCTGTTTTAGAAAAGTTTCCAGCGACAGAAATTGCTTCTTCTACAACCTTTGAAAGCCGTAAAGCGATTCACAATATTTTAGAAGACAGCGATGATCGCTTACTTGTTATCGTAGGCCCATGTTCTATTCATGACACAGAAGCGGCACTTGAATACGGTAAACGTTTGAAAGTACTGCGTGATGAACTAGGCGATAAGCTTGAAATCGTAATGCGTGTTTACTTTGAAAAACCACGTACAACTGTTGGTTGGAAAGGGCTAATTAATGACCCGTACATGGATGATACATTCAAACTAAACGATGGTCTTCGTTTAGGGCGTAAACTACTGCTTGATCTAACCGATCTTGGCATGCCAACGGCAAGTGAATTCCTAGATATGATTACGCCTCAATATGTGGCTGATCTAATTAGCTGGGGCGCAATTGGCGCACGTACGACTGAATCTCAAGTTCACCGTGAACTAGCTTCTGGTCTGTCTTGTCCAGTTGGTTTTAAGAATGGTACTGATGGCAACATCAAGATCGCAACAGATGCGATTCGTTCGGCAGGTGCTTCTCACCACTTTTTATCAGTGACTAAGTATGGTCATTCAGCTATCGTTGAAACGGCAGGTAACCCTGATTGTCATATCATTCTGCGTGGCGGTAAAGAGCCAAACTACAGTGCTGAGCATGTAGGTAAGATCAAAGCGGAACTGGCGGCGTCTGGTCTACCACAAAAAGTAATGATTGATTTTAGCCACGCAAACAGCTCTAAGCAGTTCAAACGTCAAATGAACGTATCTGACGATGTAAGTGCACAGGTTGCTGGCGGAGACAAAGCAATTTTCGGTGTGATGATTGAGTCTCACCTAGTTGAAGGTCGTCAAGATTTGGTTGATGGCAAGGCGGCAACATACGGTCAGTCTATTACCGATGCTTGTATTGGCTGGGAAGATACTGAAACAGTACTTCGTCAACTAGCAGACGCTGTTGAAGCGCGTCGTAATAAATAGAATAGCCACCGAAAGGTAGCTTAGACATAAAAAGCCCTCATTAGCGAAAACTAATGAGGGCTTTTTATGTGGGTTACACCGCTTAGGTTAGGCTATAGGTTTGGGGGTTAAGCTCGTTTATACGAGAAAAGACAGTAGCTCTTTTACTTTGTCTGATAATAAAGTTGGATTTTGCTTGGTCTCTACATTGAGACGTATTAATGGCTCTGTATTCGATTGTCTTAAATTGAAGCGCCACGATCCCATATCCATACTAAGACCATCGACGTAATCGATCGAAACGGCGCAGTCTTGGTAGTATGCTAATACCGAAGCTATGACTAGATCTGGGTTGGATACTTTTCGATTTATCTCCCCAGATGACGGGAATTTACTAATACTGACACTAGTCAATTGATAAAGGGACTGTTGAGTTTTCGAGACCAGTTCGATAACTAATAGCCAAGGTATCATTCCTGAATCACAGTAACCAAAATCACGGAAATAATGGTGAGCACTCATTTCTCCGCCATAAATAGCGTGGGTTTGCCGCATTTTTTCTTTTATCAGTGCGTGTCCAGCTTTAACTGCAATAGCGTTTCCATCAAGTTGCTTGGCGACTTCAATCGTGTTCCATGTCATACGCATGTCGTGCAATACGGTTGCGTTACGCTCCTTCATTAAGAATGCTTCAGCTAACAAACCAACAATATAATAACCCTCAATGTAATTGCCTTTTTCGTCAAAGAAAAAACAACGGTCGAAATCGCCATCCCACGCAATTCCTAGATCTGCGGAATGTTCTAAGACTGCATTTCGAGTCGCTGTTTGATTTTCTTTAATCAATGGGTTGGGAATGCCATTTGGGAATTTTCCATCAGGTGTATGTTGAACCTTGATAAAAGTAATAGGGGTATCGAGTGCAGTAAAGCGGTCTTCTAAAGCATCTATTATATGCCCGGCAACGCCGTTTCCTGCGTTCACCACAATTTTCATTGGTAACAGTTTAGAAGGAGCTATATATGAAAGCAGGTGGTCGATATAAGGTTGTAAAGTAGATAGATGTTCAGCATCGGCGTGCTGAGCCACGGTTGGGTTATCGCAAAGGTTAACTAGCTTAGACTCGAGATTGAGAATTCGCTGCTTTATCTCATTCAAACCGCTATGTTTACTGAGCGGACTGGCACCTACGCCTACCAATTTCATTCCGTTGTAATTGATTGGGTTATGGCTGGCTGTGATTTGTATTCCGCCAATCGCTTTTAGGTGACGAGTCGCAAAGTAGACTTCTTCAGTGCCAGTCATACCTAGGTCTATGACGGCTATCCCAGACTCGATTAAGCCTTTGGTCATGGCTTCTTGTAATGAAGGGGACGTTTCTCGGTTATCACGACCAATCACCACTTGAGCTAAGCCATCGAATGATGTCTCAGGTGTCGTGGATAGGGTGTATTCGCCAAATGCCTTGCCGAGCAAATAGGCGAACGGCTCACTGATTTGAGATCCGATGATGCCACGAATATCGTTGTTCTTAAAGCAACTGAGATCTAATGTTGGTTTCATTATGCAGTCGTCACTTTATTCCGTGGTGCTTTTAGATTGATGGTCGTCTAAAACTTCTCGTCCATAGCTGTCTTGATATCGGATGATATCGTCTTCACTCAAGTGACTCCCTGTTTGTACTTCAATCATCTCGAGTGGGAGCCTCCCTGGATTATCTAGGCTGTGAATATGACCTAAAGGGATGTAAGTGGAGTGATCTTCTTCGATTAAATACGTTTTGTCGCTATTGGTTACTTTTGCAGTACCTGCCACCACCACCCAATGCTCAGCTCTGTGATGATGCCTTTGTAGCGAAAGCTTATGGCCAGGCTTCACGGTAATACGCTTCACTTTGTCGCGCTTTCCTAAATCAACAACATCGTATTTCCCCCAAGGCCTAAATACCTCTCGGTGTTGAAGATGCTCTGTTCGACCAGCTTGGTGGAGTTGGTTTACTATCGATCTAACACCCTGGACTTTGTTCTTATCAGCAACCAGTATGGCGTCTTTGGTTTCTACAATGATAAGGTTATCAACCCCCACAGTCGCCACCAGTTTATTCTCAGAATGAATGTAGTTGTACTGAGAGTCGACGGTTAACACATCACCTTCAATGACGTTGTTATGTTCATCTTTATCGCTTACGTCCCAAATAGCAGACCATGAGCCGATATCATTCCAACCGACGTCCATTGGGATCACTGCAGCGTGTGAAGTTTTTTCCATCACCGCATAATCGATGGAATCGCTTGGGCTATGTTTGAATGCTTCGGCATCGATACGAATAAAGTCGAGGTCGGTATTTTGCTTTGCAAGAGCGAGCTTGCAGGCTGTTAAAATTCTTGGGTGATGTTCGGCTAGTTCTTCAAGATAGCGTGACGCCTTGAACATAAACATGCCGCTGTTCCACAAGTATTGCTCAGAGCTAACGTAACTTTCTGCTGTTGATTTATCTGGTTTTTCAATAAAGCACTCAATGGTATAAGCATGATGGACGGGTTGTTCTGTAGTTTTGTTGTCTGTCGCTGTAGTGCTGTTGTTTGCCTGGTTAATAGAGGAAATAGGAAGACCCTGCTTGATATAACCATAACCTGTCTCAGGGGAGCTCGGAGTAATGCCGAATGTGACCAGTTTGCCTTGTTCGGCATACTCGACACCACGACTCACGGCTTGTTGAAACTCCAATGTTTTAACGATGTGATGATCGGCAGCCAATACTAACAAGATCGGGTCAGAATCATTTGTTTTGTTATCTGTCGAATTACCTAAAGCTTGTAAGGCTGCTAATGCGATCGCGGGAGCCGTGTTTCTTCCAACGGGTTCCAACAGAATACCACTGTGTTGAAGCTCTGCCGATCGTACTTGTTCGGCAGCGATAAAACGATGTTCTTCATTGCAGATGATGAAAGGGGCACAACAATTAGTATCAACAACAAATTTTTCTAGACCACGTAAGCGTTGCAGTGTTTGTTGCAACATTGAATGCTCACCAGCAATACTTAGAAATTGCTTAGGGTAGAGTTCGCGAGATAATGGCCAGAGGCGACTACCAGAGCCGCCAGCTAAGATGACAGGTAAAATCATAAAGTGGTAATGAGTTATATAGGACTACTACCACCATGTTATCACGCCTTACACATCTTTTTTATCGACCTTGGCTATCTATGAGTCTCAGGGTGTGAATTACTAAGATCTTGAGAGCGACTAATGTCTTGAGAGCGATCAATGTCTTGAGAGTCAATCTTAAGTGTCTGAGTTGGGAATGCAATATCGGCATCGTGCTTATGAATAATATCTAATACCTGTAACAGCACATCCTGTTTAACTTTGTGGTACCTCACCCAGTTGACGGTTTTTGTAAAAGTGTAAATAAAGAAGTTTAGCGTTGATGGCCCAAATTTATCAAAGTTGACGATGAGTGTTTGCTTGGCATCGATATCTTTGTGGTTTTCAAGCATGGTTTTTACGTCATCAACAATGAGGGCGAGTTTGTCTGCATCTTGATAACGAAGTCCAAAGGTCTCATTGATTCTGCGGTTTAGCATTCTCGATGGGTTCTCTACTACAATACTGCTGAATACTGAGTTTGGAACATAAAGAGGACGCTTATCAAAAGTGCGAATTATCGTCATACGCCAGCCAATGCGTTCTACGGTTCCTTCAATTTGACGGTCGGGAGAGCGTATCCAATCGCCGACTTTAAACGGTCGGTCGAAGTAAATCATCATGCCGCCAAAGAAGTTAGATAGTAGATCTTTCGCAGCCAGACCGACAATTAAACCACCGACACCACCAAAGGTGAGTAAACCAGATAGGCTGAGCCCAAACGCCTGCATGATAGTTAGGCCACCCATCACCATGAAGAACAGCCGAGCGACCTTCGCGATAGCTTGAACTGTGGTTTCATCTCTGTTTTTTTGCTCTAAAACATACGCTTCAGAGTTGCTGATCATCCGTAATGTAAACCATACAAATGTACATATAATCAATATATGCTTAAGTGTTTTTAACCAGTTGATCTCATTACCAAATTGATCTTGAAGGACTAAGCCGATAGAGACAGTTGCAGGCCAACACCAAAGTAACGTGCTGACAGGTGCTTTTAGTGCTTCAAGTAATAGATCATCCCAATGAAATTGGGTCTTCTGAACCAGTAGTTCTAGACGGTTATGGATAAGTCGCCAAGCTACCCAAGCGAAAAAACTCGCAATGGTGATAAATAGAACACTATTTGCCCAATCACTATGGCTCTGGTTGATGTAGGTTTGAACTTGGGTTACGAATTCATTCATTGTGTGTACTGCCGCAGAAATTATGGGTTAGAAATTAGCAGAAATCACTTTTGTTCTCTACCTTTATAAATCAAGCGATTAGCTGACATTTTTATTTATCTATGCATATATAGTCGTTTTTCGGTATGAAGACAATTTAGTCATCGGTTTTCGACGTTAAGTAGCTTTTTAAATGGAGCGGTGAATGAGTGACAAACAATTTGCAGTTATTGGATTAGGGCGCTTTGGTCTGTCTGTGTGTAAGGAGCTTCAAGATTCAGGAGCTCAAGTTCTTGCTGTTGATATTGATGAAGAGAAAGTGAAAGAAGCGGCCGCTTTTGTGTCGCAGGGGATTGTTGCTAACTGTGCCAATGAAGAGACTGTGGTTGAGCTTAGATTGGACGACTATGACATGGTCATGGTCTCTATCGGGGCGGATGTTAACTCTAGTATTCTAGCGACACTGGTCGTCAAAGAAGCTGGGGCTAAAACGGTTTGGGTTAAGGCCAATGATAAGTTTCACGGCAAGATTCTCTCTAAGATTGGTGCCGATCATATCATTATGCCAGAGCGAGATATGGGAATACGTGTTGCCCGAAAAATGTTAGACAAACGCGTGCTTGAGTTTATCGACCTGGGCAGTGGACTAGCGATGACAGAAATCGTAATCGGTCATAAATTCTTAGGCAAACGACTTTGCGATTTAAGTCTGTGTAAAGAAACTGATGTACAAGTCTTGGGCTTTAAGCGTGGCCCGAACTTAACCAAAGCGCCATCGTTAGACATCAGTTTGGAAATTGGTGATGTGGTCATTATTGCGGGACCTAAGACGCTGTTGGCTCATAAACTCAAAAACTTATCGTAAGGTGAGTCTATGAATTCGTTAAATCGAAGAGGGCTGTTTTACGCTTTAGAGCAAGATGAAAAGCGCAAGAAAGGTTCTGAACCTAAGGTTATCCTGACGAGCTTTCTCGCGGTGCTTATTCCTTCGGCGATACTACTTACGTTACCTGTTTTCTCTGTGACAGGGCTCAGCTTTACAGATGCACTGTTTACAGCGACGTCAGCGATCAGTGTGACAGGTTTAGGTGTGGTTGATACTGGTGAGCATTTCACTCTATCTGGAAAGATCTTGTTGATGTTTTTGATGCAAGTTGGTGGGTTGGGGCAGATGACGCTGTCTGCGGTATTGCTCTACATGTTTGGTGTTCGGCTAAGTTTGAAACAACAAGCGTTAGCGAAAGAAGCGCTTGGGCAAGATCGTAAGATAAACCTTCGGAAATTGGTGAAGAAGATCATCATTTTTGCATTGGTTGCAGAGTTTATTGGTTTTGTGTTGCTCTGTTTTCGTTGGATTCCTGAAATGGGCTGGACAACGGGAAGTTTTTACGCACTTTTCCATGCGATATCCGCATTCAATAACGCTGGTTTTGCTCTGTTTTCAGACAGTATGATGAGCTTTGTTGACGATCCATTGGTGATCTTCACTCTGGCTGGTCTATTTATTTTTGGTGGTTTAGGTTTTACGGTCGTTGGTGACTTATCTAGTAACTGGCGCAAGGGTTTCAAGCATTTACATTTGCATACCAAGATAATGCTAACGGCGACGCCTACCCTATTGTTAGTTGGTACTGTGTTGTTTTGGTTACTGGAGAGAAGTAACCCTGCAACGATGGAAGGTTTGTCTATCCAAGGTCAGTGGTTAGCGGCGTTTTTCCAGTCTGCGAGTGCACGTACTGCTGGGTTCAATAGTGTCGATTTGTCTCAGTACACTCAGCCCGCATTGTTGGTGATGATAGTACTGATGTTGATAGGTGCAGGCTCTACTTCAACAGGGGGTGGGATTAAGGTCTCGACCTTTGCTGTGGCATTTGTCGCGACGTGGACGTTCCTGCGTCAGAAAAAGCATGTAGTGATGTTCAAACGCACGGTAACTTGGCAAGTGGTAACAAAGTCTTTGGCCATTATTGTGGTCAGCGGAGCGCTATTAACGACCGCGATGTTTTTGTTAATGCTGACTGAAAAGGCGGCGTTTGATCGAGTGATGTTCGAAGTGATCTCTGCTTTTGCTACGGTTGGGTTGACGGCAGGGTTAACGGCTAATCTTTCTGAACCGGGAAAATACATTATGATTGTAGTGATGGTGATTGGACGGATTGGACCTTTGACTTTGGCCTACATGTTAGCTCGCCCAGAGCCTTCTTTGTTGAAATACCCAGAAGATACGGTGTTAACAGGTTAAGTTTGTGGGTTTTACGGTAACTAAAACAAAGCCAGCGATATGCTGGCTTTGATGTTTAATATCTAGCTTTATTTATTAGCTATTAGCCCTCGAATAGTTCTACATATTCTTCGTAGCCTTCGTCTGCCAGTTTGTCCGCTGGGATAAAGCGCATGGCGGCTGAGTTCATACAGTATCGTAGACCCGTTGGCTTTGGACCATCTTTAAATACATGTCCTAGGTGAGAATCACCAAACTTACTGCGAACCTCTGTTCTTGGGTAAAGCAGTTTGTAGTCAGTGGTGGTTACGACATATGCTTCACTGATTGGTTGAGTAAAGCTCGGCCAACCTGTACCAGACTTGTATTTGTCTTTTGAAGAGAATAGCGGCTCACCCGTTACAATATCGACATAAATACCTTCCTGCTTGTTATCCCAGTATTTGTTATCAAACGGACGCTCTGTTGCATCATCCTGTGTCACATCGTACTGCAGTGAGGTTAGCGTTGCTTTAATCTCTGCATCAGACGGCTTAACGTAGGTCTTAGTATTGGTTGTCGTATTTTTGCTGTCTATGAGCTGACGGATAGTTTTCGGGTTTTCTTTTCTATCTTCACCGAAGATCTTATCTAGATACTGATCACGACCCGATGCATAGCGGTAATAGTTGTAACGAACTTTGCTCTTCTTGTAATAATCTTGGTGATAATCTTCTGCTGGCCAAAATTTTTCAAATTTAATCAGTTCGGTTTTCAATGGCTCTCCAAAGATCTGAGCTTTGTCGATTTCCATCATGAAATTCTGAGCTACGTCTTTTTGCTCTTGGCTACGATAGAAAATAGCAGGTCGATATTGTGGACCTCTATCGACAAATGATCCTTTGTCATCAGTTGGGTCTATGTGTCTGAAGAATTGGTCAAGTACCTGCTCGTAGCTAACGACATCAGGATTATAAGTGACATTAATCACTTCGATGTGCCCTGACTTACCGGATGAGACTTGCTTGTAGGTTGGATTCTCTAATTCGCCACCAGAATATCCAGAGATAACGTCAGTTACGCCTGGTAGTTTTTCTAGATCAGATTCTGTACACCAAAAACAACCTCCGGCCAGTGTTGCTATTTCATTTTTTCCCGAATTGGCCGTTTTATCCATTGTATTGGCAGTGCCAGCTTGGCTCACAAATAGCGAAATCAGTGGCAGGGTAACCACGAGTGATACCAATATTTTAGATAATTTATTCATAAATACCTCATCTTGACGTTCTTTCATTCGATTTTGAATGTACGTATAGAGACAGGTTTTGGATGGAAAAAATTACATCATTTACAAAAAAATATGCCATAGAGAAAATCTTGCTCCTAAATGCCGCCAGTAGTAGGGTGTAGGCATTGATATAAAACACTAGATAATGATGACGTTTGTACATCTAAGGAACAACATGCAAGCAGAAGTTAAATGGATCGAAGACTTTAAATTCTTGGGTAAGTCTCAATCAGGGCACTCTGTGGTGATGGATGGAAGTGGCGGTGCTACGGCGCCAAGCCCTATGGAAATGGTATTAATGGCCGCAGGTGGTTGTAGCTCTGTTGATGTGGTTGATGGTTTGAAATCTGCAGGTCAGAACATCACAGGTTGTAACGCAAAACTAACAACGACACGTCGTGAAACCGCACCAAAAATCTTTACCGTAATTAATATTCATTTTGAAGTGTCTGGTGATAATCTTACTCCTGAGCTTGTCGCTAAGGTATGTGCAGATTCGTTAGAAAAGTACTGTTCAGTGTGCCTAATGCTGGGTGAGGGCGTAGAAATGACCCACAGTTGGGAAATCGTCTAGTCTTCTGATTGTACCGTTTTGGCGTGAGGCTGATTTTACAGCTTACGGTTTATGGACAAAGGCAGATAAAGAAAAGGGCAGAGCACTTTCGAGTACTCTGCCCTTATTATTGCAATTAAGGTAGAGTGCTATTACTCAGCAGCTTCTACGATAACTTCTTCTACTTGTACTTCTTGCTGGTATTCAAAAGCAGGGATAGTTGCGTCAACACGGCGGTTTTGAGCGCGGCCTTCTGCAGTATCGTTTGATGCAATAGGATTCTCTTCACCTTGGCCAGACGCTGAAATGCGGTCTGATTCAATGCCTTGCTCTTCGATGTATGCAGCTACAGCAGCAGCACGTTTCTTAGAGATCATCATGTTGTATTCTGCTGAACCTGTTGAATCGGTGTGACCAACAACATCAACTGATGATTGTGGGTGAGCTTTAAGTACTTCAACGATTGGCATTAGAGCAATTTTTCCGTCGGTAGACAGTTCAGTGCTGTTTGTTTCAAACATACCTTGAGAGAAGCTTTCAGTTTGCGCTTTAGTAACAACTACCGTTGTTTTCTCTTCCACAACAACTGCAGGCTCTGTGATTGGCTCAGATGGTGCTTGTGTTACAGCAACGGCAGAAGAAGCTGCTGCAGCCGCTGATGCCGTTGTGTTGCCTGTACCGAAATTGTAGCTAACACCAACAGACAGTAGGTTTGAGTTCAGATCTTGAACATAGTTGTCGTCGAAATCATCGAAGTATTGGTATTCAGCACGCACCGCCCAATTAGAAGACAGCTGCTTCTCTAGGCCGATACCAGCAGCGAAAACAACATCATCTTCACCACCGTGAGAAATGTAAGCAGGACCCGCTTTGAAGAATACGTCAAACTCTTGCTGTACCGGTAGGCGGTACATTGGAGTTAAGGAAATTGCGATCAAAGGATCGCTAAACGATGATGTAGTGCCATTCTTCGAAAAGCTAGTTTTGTAATCACCTAAGAAATCAGAACTCAACTCAATGCCAAGTCTTTCTGTGAAATTATAACCAGAGTAGATACCAGCACCAATTGCATCATCATCACATTTAGTACCGCTTACACACGCGCTGTCTAACCAGCCTAGGCCGACTTTTGCACCAACATAAGTGGTTGCAGCAATTGAAGGAGCAGCAGCTAAGCCTGAAGCGGCAACAACAGCACACATGATTTTTGACAGTCTTTTCATAATCTTATCCTTGGATTAACTATTATTGTTATCTGAACTTGCCAGTAAAACGATCACTTATTAGTTGATGACACTGCTTATAATAAGTAAATCAAGGCGTTGGTCCAGCTGGATCTATTTTTTACTTAGTACTTATATTGTTAATCTGATTGCGTATCGTAGTCAATGAAATTGTTAAAAATTATATATTTAAAGTGCTATTTACTGTTTTATTTGTCAATAGTATGTTGTCTCAAATGTTGGAAATGAAGAAACCTCGTGCCATTGTTCGGTTCTCGAGGTTTAATTTTTACTTTTTGTGTGTATTTACTGCTCGTGTTTTATAAATTTTATGGGCGTTCGCCGGCGAGTAAACGCTTCTCTATATCGGCAATTGCACCAGGTAAGTCTGTAATAGTATCAATCAGGTAGTGAGGGTTTGATTTGTTTAGCTTCACGCTCGCTTTTTCACGTGCCAATGCAAGTGTTGCTTCGTCTGCGTCTAAGTATTCTTGGTACGTCAATCCAGCCTCGTTACCTGATAGTACAAGGCCTACTGTCCACATACCTGCATTGTGACCTTCATCGATCCCCGGTGCAGCGTCGTCTACTTTCACACATGCAGCAACGCTAGTTACACCTAGATCAATGACGTTTTTAAGCGCCATGAATGGAGCCGGACGGCCACCTTGCGGTAAGTCATCCGTTGCTACTACATTGTCTGGTTGGTAACCGTAATCTGCAGCAGCAGGAATTAAAACATCCATCACTTCGCGCGGATAACCTGAGCAAGAACCGATTTTTACGTTCTTCTCCTTTAGGTTATTCACAACCTCTATTGCATTCAAGATTGGTTCGGCATGGTCGGCTACTTTTGCTTTCTGAAGAGGCATGAATGCCGCGTAGATCGCATCAACGTCTTCACTGGTCATCGAGCGTCCGAACTGAGCATTCCAACGAGCGTCAACAGCTGGAATTCGACCGACCGCTTGGATATGATCCCATTTGCCTATCCCCATAGGTTCACGCGCTTCTGCTAGGTCTATATCAAAGTCAAAACCTTGTCTGAATGCTTCAACGAAGATGCTTGTTGGAGCAAACGATCCAAAATCAACGATAGTGCCAGCCCAGTCAAAGATAACCGCTTGGATAGGTGATGTAGTGTTCATAATAATGTCCTATTGTGTGTCACTTCCCGCCTGTTTAAAATTCAAAGGTTCAGTCGGGAGGTTACGGGTTGCTTTAGGTTATTGGTTGCTTGAAATTATTGCTTCAAGACGTGCTTTAAAAGGTGATTCAAAGGTATTCAAAGTCTTTGCAGACTTTTGCTATCGCTTTTTCGAATACAGACATCGCGACTTCTAGTTCGCTGCGGCTGATGATCAATGGTGGGCTCAATTGAATCACGTTACCTTGTGACACCTTGAAGCTCAGACCATCGTTTAGACATTGGTAAAGTACTGCTTCCGCTTCATCGAACGCTCGGGTTTTGGTGATATGATCTGTGACCAATTCCACCCCCCAGAGCAGGCCGATGCCGCGAACGTCACCAATGACTGGGTACTTCTCTTTCATTTGAAGCAGCTGTTCACGTACGAATTCGCTGTCCGCTTGTACTTTTTCAAGTAGGTTTTCTTGTTCAATTACTTCCATGGTTGCGAGTGCTGCCGCGCAGCCAATAGGGCTTTTCTCATGGGTGTAATGACCCAGTGAGACTTGCGCTGCCGTGTTGTATTTATCTTTGGTGACCATGGCTGCAATTGGAACCAAGCCGCCGCCAAAACCTTTACCGATACAAAGAATGTCAGGTTCGATATCAAAAGCTTGGTGTGTAAACCATTCGCCACTGCGACCCATGCCGTTTGGAATGTCGTCGATGATCAACATGACGTTGTGTTTGTCACAGATCTCACGGATGCGTTTCCAATAAGCCTTACTTGGCACTTGAACATCGGTGTTACGAACAGCTTCTGCGATGAAGGCTCCAATACCGCCTTCTTTTTCAATCACATACTCAAGGTAATCGGCGTAGTGCACATCACATGCGGTCTCGTTCGCATCGCCTGAGTTTTGCCCGCGAAGCGAAAAAGCACCACGATAGGAAACCGCTGGTGGAATACGTTCTACGCCTGCCATTAACGGCCCCATACCTTCACGAAAACAGGCTTCACCACCCACTGAAATTGCATCGAGTGACGCGCCATGGAAGGAATCCCACAATGAAACGACTTTGAAGTTGTTGGTGACATGTCTAGCCAGTTTGAGTGCCATGCCTATAACCGAAGTACCACCTGGAGCAAACAACACGCGGTTCAATTCACCACCGCAGATCAGTGTCAGCTTTTCAGCGCATTGAACGGCTGTTTCATTGGTAAAGCGACGCGGTGAAAACGGCAATGACGCCATTTGCTGAGTCACTTTATTAATGATGTGTGGGTGGCCATAACCTAACTGATGAACGTTGTTACCGTGAAAGTCCATGTACTTCTTGCCAGTCGCATCTTGAATGTAGATGCCTTCAGCGGCTTCAAGTGTATCTAGACAAGGCGTTGACATCGCTTGATGAAGAAACACGTCAGAATCGCGCTTTAACATCGCTTGAGTCGCATCATCGTTTAGCGACTCATTCCACTTTTCACGCGCTGGCGTGGTGTTCACATCGCCTTCACTTCGAAAGTGTGTTGCCTTTAGAACAGGCTCTTGATTGGTCGTCGTCATTATTTGATGTCCCAGTAAATAGCGTTTTTCACTGCGCCAATGAGGGCTTCAATGTCTGACGGGTAAACTTCACCGATGTTACCGATGCGGAAGCAGTCTGCGTTTGAAACCTTGCCCGGATAAATCACAAAACCTTGTTCTTTCAAACGGTCATAGAATTCCTTGAATTGGTAATCGCTATGAGTTGGAGAGTAGAAAGAGGTGATGATTGGCGAATGAAGGTCATCATTTAGCAAAGGTTCAAAGCCAAGAGAACGCATGCCAGCAACCAATGTGGTTTGGTTGGTTTGGTAGCGATTGTGACGAGCTTCGATACCGCCTTCCTGTTCTAGTTCAAGCAGGGCTTGGTAGAAAGCACGTACCGTGTGAGTCGGAGAGGTGAAGCGCCATTTACCATGGTTGCTTTCCATGCAGTGCCATTGGTCAAACAAATCAAGGCTTAATGAGCGAGCTTGGCCTTTACACTTCTCCAGTTCTGACTGCTTGGCAATAACAAAGCCGAATCCAGGTACACCTTGAATACACTTGTTTGCTGAGCTGATCATGTAATCGATACCCAAGTCAGCAATATCCATAGGAATACCGCCAAAGCTCGACATCGCGTCAAGAATGACGGTTTTGTTGTGTTGTTTTGCCAATTTGGCAATCTCTTCAATTGGATTCAGCATGCCTGTGGTGGTCTCACAGTGCACAATCGCCACGTGAGTAATGTCTGAATCCATGGCCAATGCCGTTTCCATTTTGTTCAAGTCAGGCTGTGATGTTTCACCTGGGGAAACGACATGGCATGGAATGTTTAAATATTCTGCGATTTGAGCAATGCGAGCACCATACGCCCCGTTATCGACAACAAGAAGCTTACCGCTGTTAGAGATAACGCTACCGATTGTTGCTTCAACTGAAGCAGTGCCGCTGCCCTGCATTAATACACTTGTATATCCCGCCTGCTTAGTCGCCAAAGTCACAAGCTTGCTACGAATCACTTCAACAACGTCTTTGTTGTATTCATCATCCCAAGTACACCAGTCTTTTAGCATCGCTTGGCGAACGGTTTCAGAAGTAGATAGAGGACCCGGTGTCAGTAGTAGGTATTCGTTTCTCATGTTCAATTCTCGTGATTTGTATTTTGGACTATACCAGTATTTCTGGTTACTTTAACAACCAATTTAAGCAGTCGTAAATAGCCCAAACGTTATTTTAACAAAAGCTTAATATTCAAATTTGTCACTTGTGTTGAGAAATTTTCCGATCTTTAAATTGCCATTTTTTGTTCATTTAACCGTCATAAAAGTCGATTAGGTTAATACTCTCAATCTGGTACATACCAATGTAAAGGCGTGTACTAACAACCTAAATGAATTTATGGATATAGGCGCCTCTTAATGAGGCTTCTAATTTAAGAAACGTTAAACATTGGTTGCTTCCAAAACTAGGCAGCTTTAAACCTCGATAACTTTTAATTTTGGCAACTGCTCACTTTAGAGTTGAGCCTGACTGGAGAAAATGATGAAAAACCGTTTTATGAAAGGATCACTTGCAGCGTTAGTAACTCTACTCGCTGGTAATGCTTATGCAGCACAGGAAGTGACGGTTTACACTGCTTTTGAAACTGACATTTTAGCGAAATACAAAAACGCATTTGAAAGTGAAAACCCAGACATCAACATCAAATGGGTTCGTGATTCAACAGGGATCATGACGGCAAAATTATTGGCTGAGAAAAACAACCCTCGTGCAGAGGTAGTTTGGGGACTTGCAGGTTCTTCAATGGCTCTGCTTAAAGAAGAAGGCATTCTGAAACCGTACACACCTCAAGGTTTAGAAGCATTACGCGCTAACCTTAACGACCCACAGTCCACTCAAGCTTGGTATGGTAATGACGCATTCTTCAATGCAGTTTGCTTTAACGAAATAGTTGCTAAGCAATTGAACCTACCGGCACCTAAGTCTTGGGATGACCTAACTAAGCCTATCTACAAAGGCCACATTGCTATGCCAAACCCAGCCTCTTCTGGTACGGGTTACATGCAGGTTTCGGCTTGGCTACAAAACATGGGTGAAGACCAAGGTTGGAACTATATGAAGAAACTCGATCAAAACATCGCTCACTACACGCACTCTGGATCTAAGCCATGTGTTCAAGCGGGCATGGGGGAAGTTGCTATCGGTATTTCTATGGCGAGCCGTGGCGCTAAGCTGAAAACTCAAGGCGCTCCACTTTCAGTGATTACGCCTGAAGGTATCGGCTGGGAATCTGAAGCGGTAGGTCTTGTTAAGGCTTCTGATGCGGCGCAGCGCGTTGTTGATTGGTCTATCTCTAAAGCCGCAAACGAGCTTTACATCGAAATGTACCCAGTTGTTGGTCACCAAGATGTGACAGCAACAATTGAAAACTTCCCTAACGTCGAAAAGAACATGGCAAAAATGGACTTTGCACGCATGGGCAGCGAGCGTGCAGACGTATTGAAAACATGGTCTGAGAAGTTTGACGCTAAATCAGAGCCTAAATCTTAATCTGATGACCTATTCAGTTAATTAACTATTGAGTTCATTAGAAGTTAGAAATCAGTAAAGGAAGGCTTCGGTCTTCCTTTTTTAGTTTTACGCCTTTAGATTTTAAGTAAGGTACAACAAATGACAAAGCACTACTCATATTGGTTCAAGCAAGCGTTGGAACAAGAGTTTGGCAACATCAATGCGGGGTTAGATTCGGCTAAGCCACTTCAAAAAGACGTCAACTGTGATATCGCTATTGTTGGCGGTGGCTATACGGGTTTATGGACGGCGATTTTAATCAAACAACAGCAACCCGAAAAACATGTTGTGGTGATTGAAAAACGCCTATGTGGTAGCGGTGCTTCTGGAGCGAACGGCGGTTGCATGCTGACGTGGTCAACTAAGTATCCGACGCTGAAAAAGCTCTACGGAAAAGAACAAGCGAAATGGTTGGTTAAGGAATCGGAAAAGGTCATTTACGAGATTGAAGCCTTCTGTAACGAACACAAGATTGACGCGCATCTATATCGCAGCGGAACTTACTACACGGCGACCAATGAAGCTCAAAAGGGGGGAATGGAACCTGTTGTTAATGAGCTGGTTAAGCAGGGGATCAATAGCTGGAAGAAGTGCGATAATTCTTTGGCTGATAAAGCGGGATCTGATCGCCACATTGAGGGTTACTACTCAGAAGCTGCGGGCAGTATTCAACCAGCGTTATTGGCTAGAGGTTTACGCCGAGTCGCGCTCGAACTGGGTGTCGAAATTCACGAAAACACAGAGATGACATCACTCGATTATGGTTCCCCAGCTCGAATTCAAACCAAAGGCGGTTCCGTATTTGCGGATAAAGTGATTTTGGCACTCAATGCGTGGATGCTCGATCACTTTAAAGAGTTCAAACGCAGCATAGTGGTTGTCTCTTCCGATATGGTGGTGACTAAGCCTATCCCTGAAAAGCTCAAGCAGTTTGGCCCAGAGAAAGGAGCCGCAGTGGTGGATTCGCGTATCTTTGTCCACTACTACCGAGATACCCAGGACGGGCGAATCATGCTGGGTAAAGGTGGCAATAAGTTCTCGTTTGCAAATCAAGTTGAAAGCATGTTTAACCAAACGACTGATTACCTGCCGATTCTCAATCAATCATTCCAAAAGCTGTTCCCTAAACTGGAGCAAAGTGAATTCGATTACAACTGGTCAGGCGGCTCAGATCGTTCGGTCACCGGATTGCCATTTTTCGGTAATCTAAAAGGCCAAAGTAATATCTATTATGGGCTTGGTTACTCTGGCAATGGCGTTGCTCAAACCCGTATAGGCGGGAAGATTTTGTCAGCAGTGGTACTCGGAACCGATAATGCTTGGACGTGTTGTGGGTTAACCAAAGGACCGCTTGGGCATTTCCCACCTGAGCCATTCCGCTGGGTAGGTGCCATGATGGTGCGTGATGCTGTACGAAGAAAAGAGAACGCGGAAGATTCGGGTAACACGCCATTGTGGCTAGATAAACAGTTATCCAAACTCGCAGGTGCGGCGGGCAAAGCCGACAAGGTTGAATCATAGATTAATCTAGCGTTTAAATTAGAAGTTTGCATTGAGGCTCTCAGTGGTTTTTGGGCAAGTCACTGAGGGCTTTTAACGTTGAACGAACTGTTAATGCAGAACAAATAGCAATCTTTAATGCTTATTATATCTGCAATATAACTGTCATTTAGCTACTATAAATTTGTCACTCAACTGCAATATTCTCAGTTTAAATTTGGTATATACCATATAGAGAGTGCTGTAGTATGAGCAACCAAACTTATTTGAATATTGAAAACGTTGTAAAGCAATTTGGCCAATTTACAGCGTTAAAAGACATCTCCCTATCGATAGATAAAGGTGAGTTCGTCTGTTTCCTTGGCCCGTCTGGCTGCGGTAAAACGACACTACTACGTGCGATTGCAGGACTGGATTTACCGACCTCAGGCTCGATTGAGCAGAACGGTAATGATACGACCTTCTTGCCACCAGAAAAGCGTGACTTTGGTATCGTGTTTCAATCTTATGCTTTGTTTCCCAATCTCACAGTGGAAGAAAACATTGCGATTGGTCTGAAGAATCAAGGGATGTCGACCAAAGAAGCTCTGGAAACAGTAGAGTCTTGGTTAGAAACGATTGGTTTACCGACGTCTGGCCAAAAATATCCGAATCAACTGTCTGGTGGACAACAGCAACGTGTTGCTCTGGCTCGCGCATTGGCGTTGTCTCCAGGTTTGTTATTACTTGATGAGCCGCTTTCTGCGTTGGATGCGAAGGTAAGAACACACCTGCGTGATGAGATCTGCCGACTGCAACGTAAGCTGGGTATCACCACTATTATGGTGACGCACGACCAAGATGAGGCCCTAACGATGGCCGACCGTATTGTCGTGATGAATCATGGCGTTATCGAGCAGGTCGGTGCTCCACAAGAGATCTACCAAAAACCTGTCAGTCGTTTTGTGGCTGAGTTTGTTGGCAGCATGAACTTCATTCAAGCTTCTGTTGCGGCTCAAGGCAAGATACGCATTGCAGAGTCAATGCTACCATTACCTCGCTTAGATAATCTCACGCCAAATCTAGGTGATGTTTTTGATATTGCCGTTCGTCCAGAGCAAATCCAATTTGTTGATCGTTTTAGTGAGTCATTACCCGTGAGAATCGTATCCAGCGAATTCTTAGGGGCGTTTTATCGTGTTGAGTGTCAATTGCAACATGACTCAACGGCGAAAGAGATCATCGTTGATGTATCAGTTAAAGAGTTTAATCGATTGAAACTGCGTCGCAGCGATATTCGTTACGTAGCGTTTGATGAAGAAGGCCTTAGAGCTTACCCATCTGAAAGCCTGCAAGTGATGAAAGACGAGGCGGCGTAACAATCATGGAATCGACTCAAATGATGCAATCTAAGCTGCCAATTCAACGACGAGTAACGCCTTTCCTTGCTCGGTTAAGTAAAGACAACGTAATCCTATTCGGGCTTCTGGCTTTTTTGTCTGTGGTCATGACGCTATTTATTCTGATGCCACTGTGGGCAATGTTGAAAAAGAGTGTTCAGAACGCAGACGGTGATTTTGTAGGATTACAAAATTTCGCAACGTATTTTGCTTCTCAAAGCCTTTGGCAATCTGTAGGGAACACTTTTACTTTGGGTCTGCTAGTAACGGTTGTTGTGGGTGTATTAGCGTTTGGTTATGCCTATGCATTGACTCGTTCATGTATGCCTTTTAAGGGGCTTTTTCAGGTGTTGGGATCAGCGCCGATTCTAGCTCCGTCGTTGCTTCCTGCGATCAGTTTGATCTTCTTATTTGGCAACCAAGGTATCGCTAAAGAAGTCTTAGGGGGGAACTCGGTGTACGGCTTGATTGGTATCTCGCTGGGCTTAATATTCTGGACGTTTCCACACGCCCTAATGATTTTAACTACTTCATTGAGAACCTCTGATGCTCGTCTGTATGAGGCGGCACGAGCACTCAATACTTCATCATTAAAAACCTTTTTCATGGTGACGCTACCGGCGGCAAAGTATGGTTTGATCAGCACTCTGATTGTTGTATTTACGCTGGTGGTTTGTGACTTTGGTGTGCCAAAGGTGATTGGTGGCAGTTATAACGTTCTATCGACTGACATCTTTAAACAAGTAGTAGGGCAACAGAATTTCTCTATGGGTGCAGTGACCAGTATTTTGCTGTTGTTGCCGGCACTGCTTGCGTTTACCGTTGACCGCTGGGTGCAAAAGAAACAGAAGAGCTTGTTTGATACTCGATCCGTCGCGTACCAACCTGAGCCAAACACTCTACGTGATGGCATGTGTTTCTTTTATTGCACCATCATCTCTACTGCTGTTGTTATCGTGCTAGGCATGGCGATATACGGTTCTATGGTCACGTTCTGGCCTTGGAACAAAGCGCTCACCTTGAATAACTATAATTTCTCAGAAATGAGTACCTATGGTTGGACGCCGTTCTTCAACTCTCTAACGCTCGGTGCATGGACTGCTATCATAGGTACAGTGTTGATTTTCTTGGGTGCATATTGCATTGAGAAAGGCAGAGCATTTGGTCCAGTTCGTCAAGCGATGCAAATGCTCAGCGTTGTGCCGATGGCGGTTCCGGGTATGGTGTTGGGTTTGGGGTACATCTTCTACTTTAATGACTTGAGCAACCCACTTAACTTTTTGTATGGCACGATGGCGTTCTTGGTGATCAACACCGTGGTTCACTATTACACGGTAGGGCACATGACGGCATTAACCGCATTAAAACAGCTGCCTGAGGAGATAGAAGCGACGGCGGCTTCGGTTAACCTACCGCAATACAAGCTGTTCTTTAAGGTAACGGTGCCGGTTTGTTTGCCTGCGATTTTAGATATTGCGACATACCTGTTTATTAATGCACTTACCACGACATCTGCGGTAGTATTCTTGTATTCTACCGATACGATACCTGCGTCAGTTTCAGTACTGAATATGGACGATGCGGGACAAACCGGTGCAGCAGCAGCCATGGCGGTGATGATCATGATATCGGCGGCAAGTGCGAAGTTGATTCATATGTTAATCAACAAGTTATTTGAGAAGCGCACCCAAGCTTGGCGCAAACGCTAGCGAACCATTTTATATTGCAGTTGGCCAAGGAGTGGCTGACGACAAGAACAAGAATAAAAGGAAATGAAGTGCAGTACGTAAAAATCAAAGACGTCATCGTAGAGCAGATAGAGTCGGGCATGTTAACGCCACGACAGAAGCTGCCTGCGGAGCGCAAACTGGCTGAATCGTTTGATACAACACGAGTAACGTTGCGTGAAGCGCTGTCTTCACTTGAAGCTGAAGGGCGTATTTATCGAGAAGATCGCCGTGGTTGGTTTATATCGCCAGCTCCACTGCGTTACGACCCAACACAAACACTGAACTTCACTAATATGGCTTTGTCGCAGAATCGTAAGCCGAAAACAGAATTAGTGGCAGCGAAAGGCATGTTAGCAACCAAGGAAGCAACTAGGCTTCTTGAGCTGCAACCTTTTTCGGATGTTTATCGAGTAGACAGAGTTCGTTATCTTGAAGACAGGCCCGTTGTGTATGTGACCAACTACATTCGACCAGAGTTGTTCCCTAACTTGCTGGATTATGACTTGTCTAAATCGTTGACTGACATCTACCGTGAGCACTTTGGTGTGGTATATCAGAAGATCCGTTACCGAGTGAGCACAACGTCTTTGCTTGGCGAAACCGCGCAAGCTCTGCGTGCGACTTCTGGGTCTCCAGCGATGGTGGTTGAGCGTGTTAACTACAACCAAGACGGTGATTTGATTGACTGCGATATTGAATATTGGCGTCATGACGCGATCAGCATTGAGTCGATAGCACAGCTAGAGCGCTAGTTTATACGTTAGAATGCTGGCATATCTGCAATTATGCACGATCGCCTAATTGAAACGATCAAAGGTCTCTTACTCGGAGGCCTTTTTTATCATCCGTTGTCAGCCGTTGCGCTTATTCATCAATAATTTAGGAATGAAATGGAATTCTCTGCCATTGTCATCGTGATAATTTCGGCTCTGCTTCATGCGGGTTGGAATGTTCTAGGTAAATCTAATCAAGGCTCGGGCTCGTCTTTCTTCTTGGCCTCTGGTTTTACCGCTGCCGCGATATTGACGCCTTACTTGATCTGGTATGTACACAGTGTTGGCCTGTCAAATATCTCAATTCCATTTTGGCAACTGGTTTTCTTGAGCGGGATCTGTCAAATCGTTTATTTGATTGGGTTAGGGACTGCCTATAAACAAGCAGACATCGGCGTGATTTATCCAATGGCCCGAGCTCTTCCGGTTCTAATGGTTGGCTTGGGTACAGTGTTGATTGGTTATGAACTGTCGTCTAATCAATGGATTGGGTTCACTTTAATAACATTAGGCTGCTTGTTTGTACCACTTAAACAGTTTTCAGAACTTAGGTTAAAAGCGTATCTCAACCTTGGCGTACTGTGGGCGTTAATCGCCGCTATTGGTACCACGGGTTACTCGATTATTGATAAAGAGGCGCTTCTATTGTTGGAGACTCTAAGTACACCTAATATCACTAACAAGCACACCGCGATTTTCTATCTAGGTATTCAGTTTTGGGCGATTGTGATTCCGCTGAGTGTTTGGTTGCTCGTGTCGAATCAAAGAATAGAGTTTACTAATGCTTGGATACTGCGAAAGAAAGCCACAATGGCCGGCATTATGATGGCTTCGACTTATGGTTTGGTGTTATTTGCGATGACCATGACGGAGAACGTCAGCTTGGTTGTTGCACTTAGGCAAGTAAGTATCATTTTCGGCGTAGTGATGGGGATCTACTTTTTAAAGGAAAAGTGGCACGTTACACGTGGTGTAGGCGTCATGTTTATCATTGCTGGCTTAGTTATCTCACTGACTTAAAAAGAAATTAAATCCCACCTCCAACCTATAATGTGACTTTTCAGTCGCATTTTTCTTATTGATAGCAAACGTTTTACTAATGTTAAAGATGTGATCCTTCTCATAGACAAAGCTGTAAAGTTACCGGTAACATCCACCTCAACGTTACCGGTAACATATAATTACAAACCGGACTCTGTGAAACTCATAAGGATACCCAAATGAAAGCTCTGACTAAAACGCTGATTGCCGCTTCCCTCACTGGTCTATTTGCTACTTCAGCAATGGCTGCAGACTTTAAACTTAAAATTCAATCTTCAGATCCTTCTGGTGACTTGAACTTCAAGGTTCAGCAGAAGTGGGCTGAGCGCGTAGAGACGATGTCTAACGGACGTATTGATATCGATCTTCTGCCTGTAGGCGCTGTGGTTAAACACACAGAAACGCTAGGCGCGATCAAAATGGGCATCCTAGATGGTCACATCACAGCAACCGGTTACTTCTCTGGTAAAGATCCAGCATTCGGCCTAATTGGTAACATGGTTGGTGCGTGGTCTGACACAACACAACTGCTTCAGTACATGAACTACGGCGGTGGTAACGAGCTAATGACTGAACTGTACAAGCCTTACGGAGTTCAGTTTGTTGGTGCTTCTACGACGGGTGTTGAATCTTTCATTTCTAAAAAGCCAATCGATGGTGTTGCGGATCTTAAAGGCCTGAAATTACGTGCGCCTGAAGGCCTAGTACAACAAGTATTTGCAGCCGCGGGTGCGACACCAGTAAACCTACCGGGTTCTGAAGTATTTACTGGCCTAAGCAAAGGCGTAATTGATGCCGCGGACTACACGGTATTCTCTACCAACCAAAAAGCGGGCATGAACGACATTGCAACACATCCAGTTCAACCGGGTTTCCATTCACTACCGCTTATCGATATCTCTATTTCTCAGAAGAAATGGGACAAGATGCCAGCTGATCTACAAACAATGCTGCAAACATCAGTACGTGACTTTTCTTACGACATGACGACTCAGCTGAAAATGGCTGACCAAGCTGCGCTTAAAGAAGCTCAAGCGAACCCTGAAATTACTATCCACGACTGGTCACAAGAAGAGCGTAAGAAGTTCCGTGAAATCGCGAAAGGCCAATGGAAAGTATTTGCAGAGCGTTCTGATAACGCAGGAAAAGTTTACACTTCAGTAACAGTGTTCCTAGAAGAAAACGGCTTACTGTAATTTAAACTTAGCTAACTGACGGGGGAGGGCATTGCTCTCCCGTATTCTCCCAGGAAATTTGGCTCATGACCGATAAAATCCCCCACGCCCCAGCTGAAAACGACGAGCAACCAAGAAATGCGCTTGATCGTTTTGTTATAAAGTTCAGTAATCTCGTTAGCTGGTTGTTTATTTTTACTGTATTGATTTCATTTTATGAAGTTGTGATGCGTTACGCATTCGATGCCCCGACCACATGGGTACATGAAACAGCTTCTTTCATCGGTGGTTCTTTATTCATTATTGGTGGTATCTACGCGTTTGCCGCGAATAAACACGTGCGCGTGGTTCTTATCTACGATTCAGTGTCTAACCAAGCACGTAAATATCTTAATCTCGTTCACCATATTGTGGGTTTGGCCTTTGCTGGGATGTTGGCTTACGCCGCTTACTTCACCGCAGAAGAAGCGTGGTTTGCACCTTGGGGTGAATTCCGTCTTGAGACATCTGGTTCAGTGTTAAACGCGCCTTATCCTGCATTGTTGAAAGGCCTGATCTTTGTCGTTTTGTGTGTTCTTGTTGTCCAGTTTGTATTGCACCTAATCCAAGAGTTGATGGGTCTAAGGAAGAATGACGATGTTTGATTTATCTTCTATTGGTATCGCATGGGGCAGTTTGCTCATGTTGGTTATGATGATTGGCTTGCTACTGACTGGTATGCAGCTGGCCTTCGTAACAGGCTTTGTCGCGATTTTCTTCACTCTATGTTGGTTTGGTCCTGATGCTTTACCTTTGATTGCGAGCCGTACCTACAGCTTTGCTTCTGGTTATGTTTTCCTCGCGGTTCCAATGTTCGTATTGATGGCCGCTTTGTTAGACCGCTCGGGCATCGCACGAGATCTGTTTGATGCAATGAAATCTGTCGGCCGTAAAGTTCGTGGTGGTGTGGCAGTACAAACCTTATTAGTCGCGGTTCTATTGGCTTCGATGTCGGGCGTTATAGGTGGTGAAACGGTACTACTGGGTATTCTCGCACTGCCACAAATGCTTCGTTTAGGTTACGACCGTAAGCTTGCTATCGGTACAACCTGTGCGGGTGGCGCACTTGGAACTATGCTTCCGCCAAGTATCGTACTGATCATCTACGGTATGACAGCCAGCGTATCGATTGGCGACCTGTTTAAAGCGTCTTTCTTACCAGCGTTTATCCTTGCGGGCTGTTACATCGGTTATGTATTGATTCGCTGTAAGCTGAATCCTTCTCTTGCGCCAATTCCAAGCGATGATGAGACAGAAGAAGACATCGCCAATCAGCCAAGCTACTTCAAAGCTCTGTTCTTCCCACTGCTTTCTGTCGCAACGGTTTTGGGCAGTATCTACACAGGCATCGCTTCAGTAACAGAAGCGTCTGCATTGGGTGTAGTCGGCATCATGATCAGTGCGCTGATCCGTGGTGAACTGAACTTCAGTATGTTGAAAGAGAGTGCCATCGCAACCATGCGTACCTGCGGCATGATTATGTGGATTGGTATCGGTGCAAGTGCATTGGTTGGTATCTACAACCTGATGGGTGGTATTGATTTTGTTGAAGAAACCATCCTTGCACTCAGTGGCGGCAACGCGACAGTAACATTGCTAATCATGATGGCTATCTTGCTGGTACTAGGCATGTTCCTTGACTGGGTAGGTGTGGCACTACTGACTATGCCAATCTTCGTTCCAATCATCACTGGCCTTGGTTTTGACCCAGTATGGTTCGGCGTTGTGTTCTGTCTAAACATGCAGGTGTCGTTCTTGTCACCGCCGTTTGGTCCTGCGGCATTCTACTTGAAATCAGTAGCACCAAAAGACATCAGCTTAGGTGAGATTTTCTCTTCACTACTGCCGTTCATTGCACTTCAAGTATTGGTTCTGGCACTGGTTATTATCTTCCCTCAGCTCGCGCTTTGGTGGCAATAACAGCGAAGGTTCCTGAGCGAGTTTAATGTTCAGGAACCTATCAACGGCAACACAAGTTTAACTATTAGATTCGATTGTCAGCCCCTGTTTTGGTTGGGGCCTAGGGAAGGCTTGCCTTATGAAAAGCAAAAAAATACTCGTGATGGGCGTATCTGGATGCGGAAAGAGCCTGATTGGTAGCCGTATCGCAGAAGCATTAACGCTTCAGTTTTTTGATGGGGATGACTTCCATCCCCAAAGCAATGTAGAAAAGATGCGTCAAGGTATTCCACTGACAGACGAAGATCGTCAAGGATGGCTAGAAACACTGAATAAGCAATATATCGAACAACCGAATGCTGTGATTGCATGCTCTGCACTGAAACCTCAATACCGCGAAATTCTGCGAGAGAACAATGAAGATTTAGTGATTGTGTATCTTCAAGGCAGTTTCGATACGATTTGGAATCGCCATAAAGCTCGTGAAAACCATTACTTTAATGGTCAAGAAATGTTGAAAAGCCAATTCGCAACCTTGGTTGAACCTGAACTAGATGAAGCGTTATTTGTCGATATATCGCAAGATGTTGAGCAAGTCGTAGAAAGTGCACTCAAACAAATTAAGCAGATAGGCTAAACCATGACTCAGATAAAAAATGACATCGCGATGATTGGTTTAGGAGTGATGGGCAAAAGCCTTGCGCTCAACCTATTGGATAACGGCTTTAATGTTGCAGGCTTCGATCTAAACATCGACAACATTGATCGCGCTTGTGTGAAAGCTAAGCAACTCAATGAGACGTTTGAAGGTAAAGGGCGGTTCACAAAAGGCACTAGCCTTGAACATGTGCTGCAGGGCTTAGCAAAACCGCGTGTTATTGCGTTGTCGGTTCCTGCTGGAAACCCTGTCGATATCGTCGTGAATAGCTTGCTTGATGCTGGCCTAGAAAATGACGACATTGTTATCGATACGGGTAACAGCCTTTGGACAGATACCGAAGCACGCGAAGTGAACTACAAAGGCAAGCTTCGTTTCTTTAGCACCGCCGTTTCTGGTGGTGAAGAAGGCGCTCGTGTTGGCCCTGCGCTAATGGCGAGTGGCGACCAATCGGCTTGGCAATATGTGAAACCGATGTGGGAAGCGATTGCTGCAAAAGTGGATGCTAATGGGCTACCGGTTGCTCAGTTTAAAGCGGGTGAAGCGTGCGCGGCGTATGTTGGTCCTTCTGGCACTGGGCACTATGTAAAAATGGTACACAACGGTATTGAATATGCCGATATGCAGCTTATTTGCGAAGTGTACCAGTTCATGCGTGGTGTGCTTGATATGCCAGCTCAAGAGATTGGACAAGTCTTTGAGCAATGGAACAACGGTGTGCTGAACAGCTATCTGATGGAGATTAGTGCCGACATCCTTCAACAAGAAGATGTTGTAACGGGTAAGCCATTTGTTGATGTTGTGCTTGATAAAGCGGGACAGAAAGGCACGGGATTGTGGACAGCAGTTAACAGCCTTCAAGAAGGGTGTCCAACTCCAACGATTGCACAGGCGGTTTATGCGCGTGCAATGAGCGGTCAAAAGTCGCAACGAGTGCAAGGAAGCAAACTCTTGAAAGGTAATATTGCGGATGCGAGTCAGTTGGATAAAACAGAGGTTGTCTCTGAACTTCATGATGCTTTGTATTGCGCCAAACTGTCTGTTTATGCGCAAGGTTTTGATTTACTGAAAACAGCGTCAGACAAAGAGGGATGGAATCTCGATTTCACTCAAATTGCTAAGATTTGGCGAGCGGGTTGTATTATTCGTGCCGCTTTCCTGCAAAGCATCACATCGGCTTACCAACAAAATGCTGAGCTAGCGAATCTATTGTTTGATGAGGCTTTCATCAAACAAGTGGAAGAGCGCGAGCTTGCTTGGCGCATCGCGGTAGCGAACTCAGCTCTGTATGGTGTGCCGATGCCGGGGATCTGCTCTGCTCTGAGTTACTTCGATTCATTACGTTGTGAGGTGTTGCCTGCAAATCTTCTGCAAGCGCAACGTGACTATTTTGGCTCTCATACTTATTCGCGAGTCGATAGAGATAAAGCTGAAAAATTCCATGTCACTTGGAGTCAGTCTCCAAGAACTGAAGTCAAAGTGAACGTTTAAACAATCAATAACGCCCTCAACAAGAGGGCGTTTGTAATTATGAGGCTGTATCAATATTTTACTAAATTAGGCTTCAAATTCCACGTCAGTCGGATACACTGTTACCAGTAACATAACTCAAAAATAATAATTACTAATTATGTCGAATAAGAAAAAACGTCCTACATTACAAGATGTTGCCAACCTCGTTGGTGTCACTAAAATGACCGTCAGTCGCTGCCTGCGAGACTCTTCTCAAGTATCAGAAGCGCTGCGAGATAAGATCAGCTATGCAGTAGACGAGCTAGGTTATATCCCTAATCGTGCGCCAGATATTCTCTCCAACGCTAAAAGCAATGCGATTGGTGTGCTAGTTCCCTCGTTAACCAACCAAGTTTTTGCTGAGGTTATTCGTGGTATTGAGCAAGTTACCGCACCTGCAGGCTACCAAACCATGATTGCTCACTATGGCTATAGCGCTGAACTCGAAGAGCAGAGCATTGCTTCACTGCTTTCTTACAACGTTGATGCGATTATCCTTTCAGAAAACGTGCACACTGATAGAGCGCGTAAAATGCTGCAGACTGTTTCTATCCCTGTGATTGAAATTATGGATTCAGTGTCGCCAAGAATTGAACAAGCGGTTGGCTTTGATAACTTCGAAGCGGCTAGAGCGATGACCAAAACCATGCTCGAACGAGGGCGTACCAATATAGCTTATTTGGCTGCTCGAATGGATGAACGTACTCGATTGAAAATGGCAGGCTATGAGCATGCGATGCAAGAAGCCGATAAAACGCCAGTAACGCTGCAAACGGAAGACGCGTCCTCGTTTACTTTAGGCGCAAAGCTGATTGGTGAACTATTAGAAAAGCACCCAGAAGTGAATGGTATCTTTTGTACTAACGATGATTTAGCGATTGGCGCCTTTTACGAATGTGTACGTCGTGGTATTCAAGTACCTGATCAGATGGCGATTGCAGGTTTCCACGGACATGACATTACGGTGGCGATGACGCCTCGTTTAGCGACTGTCGTAACACCTAGGGAGCAGATTGGTAAAGTCGCTGCAGAGCAAGTAGTAGCGCGTCTACAAGGTAATAAAGAATGGATAGCGAAGTTGGACCTCGGTTATGAGATTGAAGTGGGGGAGAGTATTTAATTTTACACTTCGGCTTTGATCTTCATCTTCATCGGATTCAAACTAAAACGCCCTTAACGATATGAATTTCCTAAGGGCGTTTTCTATTTATCTAGCAAAAAGTGTATGTAGTAACAGGCTCAACCCGCTAAAGATTGAGCATCTTGTTGCTTCAATACTTTGTGACCATCTTCAGTGACGCCACGTTTCCAGTAACTGCTGATGTAGATGTTTTCTTTCGCGACTTCTTTTTCGTTGCGGAAGTACTGCCTTAGCTCGCGCATGCTTTCAAATTCACACGCTGTCCATACTGAAACCTGACCATCTAACCATTCTGTGTTACGCACGGTTTGTGAAAGTGACTCTGAGGTTTCATCTTCAATCAACCAGGTTACATTGATGCCTCGAGGGGTTTCAAGTACTTGCTTATCTGCTGCAGAATTGATTTGAATGACAGCGTGACCAGTTGCTGTTTCCGGAAGCGTTTTTACTTTTGCAGAGAGCGCAGGTAGCGACGTCATATCTGCTACCAAGAAGAACCAATCCGATTCTAGATTCAGCCCTTGAATTAATCCAGGGCCTGCCACTGAAACCGTGTCACCTACTTCTACGTTCATTGCCCATCTTGCGGCAAAGCCACATTGCAGATCTGTGGTGATGTGGCGTACGAAATCAACCTCAATAAACTTCTCTGTAGGGTTGTATTGACGAATGGTGTAAGTGCGCATGGTTGGGCGCTCACCGTCATTCAGTTGGCTTAAGTCAGTCGTGCCTAGTGGCGAGAACAAAAGCTTGATGTAGCCACCGGCACACTCTGTTGGGTACTTACTTAATCCCTCACCACTAAGCGTTATACGCTGCATATTCGGTGTAATTGTTGAGGTTTGAGTAACGGTTAATGTGATGGGGCTAGGCTTGCTCATATAAGGCTCTCTTAGATTTTGATTTCTACATCATAATCCTGAATCAGAGTATACTCAATACTAATGGTTATCATTTACCTTTATTTACACAGATGTCACATGACTTGAATGCTCTCGTTTATATTAGTAACAATCTCAACAAAAAAGCCCTTTAGGAAAACTAAAGGGCTTGATGTATTAGAGAGGGTTGAAGCGAGCGGAACTAGCTGTTTGCTTGCTCTAGTTCAATCGTTTCTTCAGCCGTTTTCGCGGCTTCTAGCATCTTACGAATAATGAACGATGCAGCCATTGCGATGCCCACCATCACTACCGCTAAAACAGTTAGCATTTGGAAGTAATCGCCGTAAACCGTTTGTACGATCTCTTGCGTGATTTGTTGACCTTTCTCTAGAGCGATAGAGGTCGAGAATACCGCACCAACAATACCTGATAGTGCAATTGCAACAGAGAACAAGCTTACTGAGAAGTTCTCGATGTGCTTAGGTGCAACAGACAGGATGAAGGCTACAACCATAGAACCAACAATAACTTCACCAAATGCTAGGAAGAAATGGATAGCTAGGAATACTTCAGGGCGAATCAGAATATCGCCACCAACGGTCGTTACTGCCATTGTTAAGATACCAAAAGCGATTGCCGTCAGAACGAAAGAGAAACCTACTTTGGTTGCAGTAGAGAAGTGAATGTTTTTCTTTTCTAGTTTAGAGAAGATGCCCGTAATGATAGGGCCGGCAACCATACACCACAGTGGGTTCATTGCCATTGAAGCTTCTGGAGCAACAGGGATGAAGCCGAATAGATCGCCACGCATAGTGTTGATCGCTACCATTGTCATCGAAGTCATCATTTGTCCGTAGTATACGAAGAAACATGTCGTCAAGAATGTGATGATTAAGATGGTGCCCATTTTCAGCATATCTGACTTCTTCGATTTTATCATCAAAGAGACAAAGTAGATGATCGCTGCACCGCCAATTGCGTAGACGATGTTTTGGCCAATATCCATGTTAGAGAACATGAAGAATACCAAGCCAATCATAGCGGCAGAGAGACCAAGGAACGCAGCCCAGTTTTTAGTGCTTACAGGGGTTTGATCGATTTCAGCACTGGCTTCAACAAGGCCTTTGCGAACAAAGATCATCATCAGAAGCGCGGCACCCGCTAGAATAGCTGAAAGAAGGAAGCCACCGTTGAAACCAACAATAAGAACTAGCATTGGGAACAGATATTGACCTAACAGAGCACCTATATTGTTGACTGAGTAGTTGATTGGGTAGCAGTTTTCGAAATCTTCTTGAGTTTTGAACGTGCGTTTGTAAAGACTTGGGTAAGAAGGGGACATCAAACCACGCGCATAACTCGCTAAAGCAATACCACATAATGCCATCGGCACATTAGTCGCTGCAGCACCGAGTACCAGTAGAGCATAACCACTTGCGAATCCAAGAAAGGCAATGGTTAAAGATCGGTATGCGCCTAAAAACTTATCAGCAATAAAGCCACCTGCAATCGCAAATAGTGGACCAATTGCAGAGAAAGCACCTACAACCATCATGGTGTCGGCTTCATTGTAGTTAAGATCTTCAAGGAAGAAACGAGTCAAGATCACCATGACGCCATAGAACGAAAGTCCAAACATCATCTGGCAGAACATCATTGATTTGTTTAATCTATTCCACATTATTTTATTCTCACATTTGTGTTTATATGTAGTGTAATTACCCAATTATACTATCATTAGTAGCGATACATAAAATGAAACGTGCATCCCAAACAGAACTTTACTCGATATATCTTTTCTCATGAGACCATTGATATTTTTCATGAATGAAATGTGCAATATTAGATTTTGCTAGTGGATGCATGGTTGCGTGAAGTTTAGCCATTTGTGTTCGTGGTTAAATAACCAGCTATTAAAGGGAAAATTAACGTTGACTGTCTTGTAACGGTTGCTAGGTACTTATCCATTTCAATTCGCCGTTGGGCTCTAGCCATTAAAAAAGCCAGCTTGTCGGCTGGCTTTGTCGGGGTATTGATAACTAAGTTATATAATAATACGGCCTGGGTGAGAGGTTATCTAGACGAATCGTTGTAGTGTATTAAACAGTTTATTACATCCACTATTCACAAGGTGGCGCCATGTGGATCACCGCTAAGCCGCCTAAAGATGTCTCACGGTATTTCTTGTTCATGTCTTTACCTGTTTGGTACATGGTTGCGATGACCTTGTCTAACGAGATGAGACACTTGCTAGTGCGTTTCAATGCCATACGTGAAGCGTTGATGGCTTTCATTGCACCCATAGCATTACGTTCAATACACGGTACTTGAACAAGCCCGCCGATAGGGTCACATGTCATGCCCAGTGAGTGCTCCATCGCGATTTCTGCCGCAATACAGATCTGTTCGTTACTGCCGCCGCGTAAAGCTGTCAAACCTGCAGCCGCCATTGATGAAGATACGCCGACTTCGCCTTGACAACCGACTTCAGCTCCAGAAATTGAAGCATTGGTTTTGTACAAGATGCCAATTGCGCCAGATACTGCCAAGAAATCTTTGAGTTGTTTAGTGTCTAGCTCTTTAATGAAGCGGTGGTAATACATCAATACTGCTGGGATTACCCCAGCTGCGCCATTGGTAGGGGATGTCACAACTTGCCCACCCGCTGCATTCTCTTCACTCACAGCAAACGCAAAAAGGTTGATCCAATCCATGATCTCCATTGGATCGTTTTCAATCGAAGCATTCGCCTCAAGCTTTTTCAAAAGAGCAGGGGCTCGGCGCGTCACTTCCAAACCGCCATCAAGTATCCCTTCTGTATCAAAACCACGTTGCATGCACAGTGACATCACTTTCCAAATTTGGTCCGCCTTCTGATCAATCACATCCATACCTTGGAAAGAAATTTCATTTCTCAGGACTAGGCCACCGAGGCTAAGTCCATTCTGGTCAGACAATTCAAGAAGCTGATCGGCAGAAGAAAAAGGGAACTCTACTTGTGTTTTCGACTCTTGCTTTCCGTGTTGCAGTTCATCAGCGGTCGCAATGAAACCACCACCAATGGAGTAGTATGTTTCCATCTCCAGAAGACTGCCGCTTGCGTCAAACGCAGAGATAGTCATGCCATTTTCATGAAGTGGAAGATTGGTTTTGTGGAAGAGTAAATCGCTTTCTGCATCGAAATGAATTTCGTGGCTACCGCTAACCATCAAAGATTTATCTTCAATTGCTTTACGCATAGCTAAATTAGCGCTGGTTATTTTGATGGTGTCAGGGCGATTACCAAGTAAACCTAACAGGGTTGCACGATCGGTATGGTGACCGATGCCTGTTAGTGATAGTGAGCCGTATAGGTCAATTTGAATACGGGTAACTTGACCAAGTACAGGTTCAATCTTTTGGGTAAAATTGAACCCAGCGATCATTGGTCCATTGGTGTGGGAGCTGGAAGGCCCGACCCCGATTTTGTAAATGTCAAAAATAGACAGCATAGTAACTTCCTGTGAAGACGGTTCGATGAACGAACTCTGTGTAAAATTTGTATTTTGTTCGTTTCACTTTTTTCAGTGAACGTGTTCTCTGGGTGAAACAGTTCTTCGATTAAACTGGTTCTTTGCTTGAAACGTCTCTTTTATTGAAGCTCGTGTTAACAAGCGTAGAGCGATGAAACCCAAGATCGTGCTATTTTGTTTTATAGCTGCACGTTAACTCTTGCGCACTTATGATGATGCTTGCAATCGTGAGCATGATTGCGAACTACCCATAAGGATTTCAAAATACTTTTGTTAATAAGTATTGTATACATAATTCACTCCATCTAATCATAAAAACGAGACTTGAACATAAAATGAGCGTTAATTACCTCCTTATTGTGCTGGGTAAGCGACTTAATGAGAATAAATTGACTGATGAAGGAATCAGTCGAGTTGATGCTCTGGTTGAATATCTTGCTGAGCTTTTGGTAGAAGAGTCGAATCAGCAAACTGCGGTTGCATTTTGTGGTGGAGTGACAAAGGGCCAGACAATCTCCGAAGCTGATGCAATGCACGCGTATTTTCGAAATCTGGAAAGTCAATGTGAAGTTCCGTTTATGCTGAGTGCAGTTTTACTAGAACAGCTTTCGACAAATACAGTAGAGAATATTCAAAACTTAGCTTCAGAAATGATTGACAATGGATTGTTTACTCGTGGGCAGAGTGTACGGGTAACATTCATTTCTAATGACTATCACTTGCAACGTATTTTTGACATCCAGATGTTGATGGACGAGCAAGGTTTGCTTAAGGTTCTAGTCGAGAAGTGTTCTGCACTTGGGGTAGAGCTGCAAATAGATCGTCAGCTAGAGGCTCATGTTGCGGTGCCATATCCTCATCAAAGTACGCAAGGGCAATTGTTTCTATTGATGGATGTACTGACGACCTACCGAGTCTATCTTGAAGGTGTCTCTGCGGGCGCATTTGAGAGAGACTTGGAGTCCGTAAGGCGTGAGCCTGAAAGGTTGTCCTTGGATGCACTGATAGCCGCAAAGGAACTCGTTGGGCGTTCATCTCACTTTGAAATTGTGGACAGTTTACTCCCAATATTGGAGCGCTGTATCCAGCAAACTCCTGTCGATACTGACATAAAAAAAGTCAGGGAATATCTAGCACTGCTAGATACTAACCTGACTTTATTGAACCGTTATTTAGATCCGGAATCGGATCTCACACATCGCTGGTGGCGATAGGTGATTATTTCTTTCTCGTGATGCCAATAACGGCCTTTAAACTCGCAAAGGCAATCAGACAGTAAGCTCGAAGCTTTGTGCCTTCTTCTGCGATTTTTTAATCACGCGAACGTAATCACCGCCCGTCACATTGGCCAAAAGGCTCATGTGTTGTATTACAGTGATTAACTTTGGGTTTCTGAATCTTGCTCGTGGTGGTTGCGGTAGTATTCCCACTGCTCAATGCGTTCACCGTCTTCGAATACACAGTAAGTTGTACGTTGATCGTTTTCAGTGACAGTATCTAACTCACCATTCTGTTGAACACAGTAAACCGCAGCAGGGTTAGCCACTGATACACGTTGGCCTTCGCTATATTCTGCATAATCGTTCGCACAACCGCCCAATACAACGGCAAATACAGCCATCAAACCAATTTTCTTCATGTTCATCTCCTACGTGATAAATCTAAAAGTGAATACGTTAAGTTCTACAGAACCAGTTTAGAAGCTCTATGAAATGAGTATATTTTAGATTTCAGAAAAGGTTGTCCTAATTTGGTCAAGATATTGAAATAGGTTGATATTTCTTTATGTTTAATAACTTTTTGAGTGCTTGATCAAGCTAACTTGAGTGAAGTGACTATTGAGCTACTTTCGGCTGGTTAGTGGTGTGCGCTGGTTATTGCGAATCGAGAGCCATGAACTCACCAAGGCAACATGGAGAAAGCAGGTGTACTTGTGTGGGGATGTGAGCCTCGAATCTATTGATGATTATGATATGATGCCGCCAAATTCAGTAAAGCAGTCAGAATCATGAGACACCTAAAAACAACCATCCATCCTGATATCGATCATCTAGACAATAAAACGGTCTATAAGCGCAACGCTGCCCGTGCCATTGTGTTAGATGGCGAAGACATTCTGATGCTTTATACAGAGCGTTATCACGACTACACCATCCCTGGTGGTGGCTTGGACGAAGGTGAAGATGTCATTGCTGGTATGGTTCGTGAATTGGAAGAAGAGACTGGCGCTAAGAATATCCATAGCATCAAGCCGTTCGGCATTTTTGAAGAATTTCGTCCTTGGTACAAAGATGATGCGGACATAGTGCACATGATTTCTTACTGCTACTCATGCAAGATCGATAGTGAGCTTGGTGAAACGGCTTACGAAGATTATGAAGTGAAAAACGGGATGAAACCGGTTTGGATGAATATCCATGAAGCGATCGCTCACAACGAGAAGACCATGGCCGAGAGCCCTAAAAAGGGTATGAGTATTGAACGTGAAACCTTTTTGCTGCATTTGATTGCCAAAGAGATGCTTTAGCCTTTATCAATACAAGCCTGTTAAGCTTTTTACTTGCCGCCACTTTTGGCGGCAAACTTGTTTCTAGCGATGCTAAAATGTAATAGCGAAAACTAATTATTAAATATGGTTGATATTGTCAACTATGTGTTTTTGATGTACCTTTACCTCAGCGATGACCCTATTTAGCTAAACTGCTCGGTTAAATCGCTAAATCGCTAAATCGCTAAATCTCGCTGTGAGCCTGCCCTAAACAAAGAATACTATGAATAAAAGACAGTTTATTGCCCATTACCTGCGCATGAATCGCACCTCTTACTTTTTGGCGATTGTGTTCATTTTTCTCGTCAACTGGTTGCAAGTTGAGATCCCTCGCTATATTCAACTCGCCATAGATTTGATTGATGATGCTTCTCCCAGTGGCCATCAACAACTTCAAAGTTATGTGTGGATGGTAGTTGGCATGTCGGTCGCTATGGTAGTAGTACGTATTCTGTCTCGTATTTACGCGCTTAATCCAGGGCGAATTACAGAGGCTGCACTTAAAAGTACATTGCTCAAAAAGTTAAATCGTTTACCGAATAGTTTTCATGAGCGTTTTGCTTCTGGTCGGCTAATATCCATTATCAATAATGATCTTGGTGGCATACGCTTGTTGTTTGGTGTGGGTTTCCTCCAGTTCTTTAATGCGCTGCTGGCGTTGTCGCTGACACCTCTTTACATGTGGCGCATATCGCCAGAATTAACGCTTTATTCGATTATTCCTATCTCAATCGCTTTTGTGATTTTCCGTGTGGGTTTTAAACGCATGAAAGCACTGCATTTAGAACACATGAAACGTCTGCAAAACCTGTCTGCTCAGCTAATGAGTTACCTATCTGGGATTGACTTGATTAAGAGCCAGCAGATGTCACCTTGGGTGAAAGCTGAAACTGAAAAGCTTAATCAGTTATTACTTGAATGCCGCCTTAAAATTACACGTATCCAAGTCTTCTTTATGCCGGTACTCGACTACGCCAATGACCTGATGAAAATCATCATTCTTGGGCTTGGTGGCTACATGTTAATGAGACAAGAGCTAACCCTTGGTGAGATTACCGCCTTTCTGACTTACTCCGTTTTGTTGGCAATGCCATTGATGCAATTAGGCAGAATCGCGACCATTTATCAACGTGGCATGGTGGGCATTCAAAGTGCACAAACCATTCTTAATGCCAAAGTTCCAGAGCTTGATGAAGGTAAGCTTACTGAGTTAGACGTTGAATCGCTGAAGGGAAAAACGTTCTCTATTCGCAACCTCAACTTCAGCTATTCAGGTGAAGAACGTCTGATTCTCGATGACATCAGCTTTGACATTCCTGCAGGTAAGAAAGTAGGTGTGCTAGGCGGAATCGGAGCGGGTAAAACAACCTTAGTGAACTGCTTGAACCACCTCTTGGATGTACCACAAGGTTCTATTTTCCTTGGCGAAAGAGATATCACTAGCTTCTCACGCAGTGACTTACGTCGTTACGTGAAAACTGTGACTCAAGACCCTTATTTGTTCTCCGCAACTGTTGAAGACAATATTCGTTTTGGTAGTTCAGATACTGAATTAGCGAAGAGTCAGGTTAATGAGGTTTTAGAGCTAAGTCAGTTAGCCAGTGATGTCACTCGCTTTGAGCATGGCGATCAAACCTTAGTCGGTGAAAAAGGGATCATGTTGTCTGGTGGCCAGAAGCAGCGATTAAGTATTGCTCGTGCTTTATTGCAGCCAACCGACCTGATTATTATGGATAACGTTTTATCGGCTGTCGACTATGAAACAGAACGTAGGATCTTAGAAGGCTTGTTTAAGCGTTTGGAAAATCAATCCGTTCTTGTGGTTTCACACCGCGTGAATGCCCTTGAATATATGGATGAAATCATCGTCTTGAATGAAGGCAAAGTGATCGCGAAGGGCGACCACGCCACGTTATTGAAAACGTGCGATTACTATTACGATACATGGCAACTACAGCAGAATGAAACGGAGGCAGCAGCATGTTAAAAGGTGTTGATCTCAAGTACCTCAAGCACTTTTTTAAGTTTGCTAAGAAATACAAAGGTTCTGCGATTCTGGGTATCGCAATGCTTCCTCTCTCTGTCATCACGAGTTTGTTGTTCCCGTGGCTGATCATTCAAGTGATCGATGTACAACTGAGTCATGGGGATATGGATGGATTGCTCGAGTATGTCTTCTATCTCGTTGTTGTGCTGGTGGCTAGCTATGTAGTGGATACCACTTATTCATATAACCTGCGTAAAACGGGGCAATACACGATAACTGACATGCGCTCAGTATTGTTTGCTCGCGTGCTTAAACTCCCACGCAGCTATTTTGATAACACTCCGATTGGTGTCACGCTTTCAAGGTTAACCAGTGACTTGGAAACCATCGGCGAGACTTTTGTTCAATCAGTTGTCGGTTTAGTGAAAGATAGTATCAACACCATTGCTTTGTTGGTGATGATGTTTTTCATTGATTGGCAGTTAACATTGATAGTTTTGGTTATCATGCCGCCAATGATGTACTTAACGGTGTATGTGAGAAATCGACTTCGAGCATTGTATAAAGTTACCCGTTCTACATTGGCTCGCGGTATTGGCTTTCTACAAGAAGTTTTGTTTGGCATGAAAACCGTTCAGATGTACCGAGCGGAAGAGCAAGTCGAAAAGCGCTATCAAGGCTATACTGATGAATTCTTGAGAGCGCAGAAAAAGATTAATAAATACGATGCGATTTTGTTCTCGTTTATTTCTGGTATTACTTCAGTCACTATCGCAATCATGATCTGGTATGGCTCAGAGCAAGTTATTGAAGGGGCTCTGACTTTAGGTGTGCTGATCGCTTTCATCAACACCTTAGAAAAAGTGTTTGTACCTATTCGAGACTTTACCTCCCAAATAGCTTCGATTCAGAGTTCATTTGCCGCTTTTGACCATATTGAAGAGTTGTTTGTTGAGCGGACAGAAGAGGAAGGGCGCAACCTGCTGCCATCTAACAAGGTTGAAAAACAGCTCGAACAGTTTGTGAGTCTTGAGTTTAAGAACGTGAGTTTCCGTTACAAAGACGACTCTCCATACGTGTTAAAGAATGTCTCTTTTGTGTTGCAGAAAGGGCACCAAATCGCGCTGGTGGGTTCGACTGGCTCTGGGAAGTCAACGATTCTGCGTTTGATCTCTAAAACCTATCAAGACTATCAAGGCAGTATTTTGTTGAATGGCATTGAGCTGTCACAGATCTCAAGCGAAGACTCCGCTCATTTGTTCTCAATGATGATGCAAGATGTGCACCTGTTTGAAGAATCAATCCAATTCAATATTGCACTGGGAAAAGCGCACCTATCTAGAACTGATGTTGAACAGGCTGCGCGCTATGTTTATGCCGATAAGTTTATTGAACAACTCCCTCAAGGTTATGACTTCCATTTGGAAAAGAATGGCTCCAACCTTTCTGTTGGTCAAACGCAACTGATTTCGTTTGCTAGAGCAGTTGCCCAAGGTGGACAACTGATGATGCTTGATGAAGCAACCAGCTCGGTAGATTCTATTACTGAAGACTTTATCCAAAAAGCGATGCAGCGTCTTTTCAAGGAAAAAACCGTGATTGCGATTGCCCACCGCCTGAGCACCGTTCGTCACTCTGACACGATTCTAGTATTAGATAAGGGTCAAGTCGTTGAGCAAGGTAATCACCAGCAGCTGGTGATACAAAATGGTGTTTATGCCGGTTTATTGAAGGAATCAATCGTAGCAACGAACGACTCTTAAGCTACAGTCGCTTGAAAGCTCGACGTCTGATCACCACTTTAATAGGATAGATTTGCCTCACCTATACTTAACTAGTTTCTATAGTTTTCTAATATCCCCAATAGCTTAGGGGAAATAAAACATATTTTACGACTATTAATATGTTATGATTTCCCTACTACTAAAGGGGTGTATGCGAGCAAGACGAATGTTGCTTGTGTCAGTCACTTTCTGGCGAATATGGAATCGAAAATGTTGTTGGAAGAAGTTGTAGAAATTATTGAATTAACCGACTCAGACTATTTATCTCATGCAATGGAGTTGTTTAACGAGCATGGCTTTGTTGACGCGGAGTCTTTACCTTTTATGAACGTTGTGTTCGAAACTGCACCAGATCAGCTTGCGAAGAAATTGTCGCAAATTGGTTTTAAAGGTTTAGTACAAGTCGAAAAGAATGAAGACGCATCAGGCTTCACTATTATTGATGCTGATCGCGTTCTACTAAAAGATTCTGCTTAGTTGAAAGACTCTGCTTAGCTGCAAGATTCTTCTTAATGACAAGAATAAGATTCAGCTTAATTAAAAGACTCTATCCAGTTCAGTAACACCCGTTATGATTATTTGAGGTTAACACAGTGACAACAGCAACCGTTTCATCAACAGAGCAACACATTTCCAATGAACATGCGCTTTTAGGTGCATCGTTATTAGCGTCTCAAAAAGTTGAGTTGGCTCTGTTCAGTGTTATCTCTAAATTGGCTAAAGCGTTACCGAAAGAAGCACAGCAGTCACTGGATTTGGATACCTTTCTAAGAGAGAAACCAAGTGAGCAAGCTGCTACGTTGAGCTTGTACGAACAAACCTTTGGTGAACAGCTTCCGTTAAAAACAAACGAACTTAACGACTTTATTTACCACAGAAATCTCGTGACTCGTGGCTTTTGGCGAGTGACTGGCGCTGATGTGAAAGGCGGCGAGAAGCTTGCTAACCCAGAGCTTTACTTAAAAGAATTCTTGGCCAAATGCGAATACTGGCAAGTGATGATTGATACTCAAACTAAGTAATCAAATCGAAAGAAGAAAGCCATAGCGATTTGCTATGGCTTTTTTTTGTGCTCAGATTTTTCTTGTGTTAGTAACGTGGAGTTGGTTAAAGCAACATTCTTAATACATAGTTTTTAGAGACAAAGTGATGTTTAAGTGCGGCGCTAATATGCAAAACAATTAGACAGGCTAAGGTAATGCAACTGGCACTATGTAAATAGAAAAAGAAGTGGTTGATTGAAGGTTCGGTAATTAGATTATTGACGTTCGTTAACCAGAATAGAGAATAAGGCTCTTTCAGCATCAAATAACCGGAACTAAAAACCATGAACATCACTAGATACATCAATGAGTGAGTCAGTTTGGCAACGCACTGTTGTCGCTTTGGGATTGAGAGTGGCATCTCCGGTGATGAGCGAAAATGGCTCCAAATATAAAGTGCAATGAGCAACGGTGTTGCAATGGTTGCCAATGACATATTAAGCACAGACAGAAAAGAAAACAGTTCTGGATGGCTAGTGACATAGTGCATCACATACCCTGCGGTTGTTGCATCGATGATGACGAAAGCCATGACTCAGTGCAGTACACCGCTCATTAAATCGTATCGCGTATTACTCAAATTAACCTCGGTTTAATTATTATAAATATAAGATTCCACGGGATGCTATAAATCAATCATCGGTATATTTGCATCACGAATTAATTATATAGAACAGTAATACTGGGCATTTTTATTAGTTAGAAATTAATGATTTTTCTTCAAGTGTTTTATAATTATCAATGATGTTTTAGAGTGTTAATTCCAATGCCAAGACAGCAAATCATCTGACTCCCTAGCTTGTATTGCCATAACGAGATACAGTGACACAAAGATAAGACATATAAGGAAAGTATAAATGCTTCGAATTCTATTGATTGCAGTGTTCTCACTGGTAACAACCATGAGCCTTGCAAGCGAGGAAGTTAAATACTCAGACAAAGAGTATGTAGACCGACCACTGATGGAGCGCTACATCCTAGATGAGTTGAAGCAGTTGCGAATGGAACAACAAGATCTTGAGAGACGCCTAACTATACAGATGACCGATCGTGAACTGTCTGTTGCCGACAAGTCGCTCAACTATGCGAATGTCACCGTGACTTATTTCTTCTACATTATTGCAGGTGTTGCTTCACTCATTGCGTTGGTGGGGTGGCAATCACTTAAAGAGCTCAAACATACCACCAAAGAAATGGCCGACCAGCGGCTGAATTCGATTGCTCAAGATTATGAAAAGAAATTTAACCTTCTTGAAAGGGACCTTAAGCGTAAGACCAGAATCATATCGGAGAACAACCGAGAGATTGAGATCATCAATGAGATTCACAATTTATGGCTGAGAGCGCAAAATGCCCAGACTGCTGAACAGAAAATTGAAACTTATGATGAAATTTTGAAGGTTCGTCCGGGTGACTTGGAAGCGTTGACACACAAAGCGGATGCTGCAATGGACATGCGGGAATACCATTGGGCGATGAGTCTGTGCAACCGCGTACTTGAGGTAGATGATCAAAATGCTCATGCCCTGTACCAACGCGCTTGTGCTTACGCTAGATTAGGTGCAGAAGGTCAAGCTATCGATGATTTAGAGCGTTCGATTGAAACAAGTGGTTCTATGAGAGAGCTACTAGCTGAAGAGCCTGATTTTGAGATGCTAAGAGGTTTAGAACGATTTGAGGCTCTTTTCGAAGAGTAATATTTGAAAGGCGATGGGCTTTATTAGCCCATCATCTTTTTATTGGATTTACAGAACGGTTTCTTACATTTCACTTGTTCAATAAACTAAATTGTTATGTTATAACATTTGAATGAGTTCATCGTTATAAACCGTTAAATATTTTATGAAGTTTCTCCGCTCCGGCCTGATCATTATTGCGATCAGCGCATTTTCTCTTGCTACTTTGCTCTCTTTTCATTCAGAATCAGTACAAGAAGTCTCTATCAAAATAACACCTTATCAAGATTCTCAATCGAGTGATGTGGCCAAGGTGCATTCGCAATCGGGTTCCAACTCTCTCGTTAAAGTCCATTATTTTGTGAAAGTCGGCGACACGCTAAGCAACATATTTTCGTCATGGAAACTGCCTTATGGAACGGTTCAAAAGGTGATGGAAGCAGATCTTGAGTCTTTGAAATTGGACACAATAAAACCTGGTGATCATCTAGAGTTGCTTCTGGATGGTGACTCTAAACAGCTCGTTGAGTTAATTTTCCATGAAAGTCTCGTAGAACAGGCTGTCTTTACTAAAAATAATGATGGAAGCTTTGACTACCAATTCCATGAAGTGCCTGGAGAATGGAAGGAAAAGCTCTATGCAGGCACCGTTCATGGCAGTTTTTCGACGTCAGCATATAAAGCGGGGTTAACAACGGCCCAGATAGCTAATATAACCAGAACTTTGAGAGACAAAATCAACTTCGCAAGGGAGCTAAGAGCAGGTGATAGCTTTAATGTGTTGGTTAAAGAGCAGTACACCGATAATCACTTAACAGGCAAAACGGAAGTTCAAGGTATCTCTATTAACTTGAGAAACCGAGAAGTAGCGGCTTTTTTAGCTCCAGATGGTCGCTTTTACGACAGAGCGGGTAACAGCTTAGAGCAAGCCTTCGATAGATATCCGGTCGCTCGTCAGTTCCGTCGGATTACTTCATCATTTAACCCATACCGAAAGCATCCTGTGACAGGGCGTATATCGCCTCATAATGGCACTGACTTTGCGACACCAGTTGGTGCGCCAGTCTATTCAACGGGTGATGGTCGGGTTGTAGCGATTCGCAATCACCCATATGCAGGAAAATACTTGGTGATTGAGCACAACAGTGTTTACAAAACTCGTTACTTACACTTGAGCCGTTTCTTAGTTAAGAAAGGCCAACAAGTGAAACGAGGCCAGAAAATTGCGCTATCTGGCGCAACAGGTCGTATAACCGGTCCTCACTTGCATTTTGAAGTTTTGGTACGTGGTCGAGCGGTCAACGCGATGAAGGCGAACTTACCAATGGCAAGCTCTATTCTTCCTCAAAATAAGAAAGAGTTCCTTGCCCGAATTGCTTCATTTGATGGTTTGATTACTGATCAAAAGAGCAGTGCAAGTTGATTTACGGTGGCCACGACTCATTTAACCTATAACTATTGGTCGTTGATTTCCCTTCCTGTTCGACAGGAAGGGAGAATTGTTGACTAGTTCATCAGCCAGATACTGTTTTCTTAGTAGCTTAGTATCTCGTTTTCTTGGCTTATCAGTGGCATGGGTTGACTATGCAACGACAACCGCTGTACCGCTCGCCGATACCATTAGCATGCCATTGCCTGTTCCCAACACTTCGTAATCGATATCTACGCCTACAACTGCGTTTGCGCCCGCTTCAATGGCTTTTTGTTCTAGCTCTTTGAAGGCGTAGTTACGTGCTTTCTCTAGCTCTTTTTCATAAGTGCCAGAACGCCCACCAACAAAGTCACGGATGCCTGAAAACATATCTTTGAAAACGTTAACGCCTAGAATAGCTTCTCCTGCGATAACCCCTTTGTAATCGACAATGCGCTTGCCTTCGACTGATTGTGTGGTGGTAATAATCATAATAGCCTCTCTTGTCCGCTTGTTGAGCTTCTACTCGCTGCATGGATTGATAGTTTGGTCTTGTCCTTGAGTATCATCGCTCAATGTTGTCTCTGAGTGTGTGAATTCATGCCTTAACCATGATCTCAGTTTTAGCACACTTTCTTGTTTTAATTTGTTTTTTGGGCAAACAAAGTAGAAATCTTGGTGCGGGTTAGCAACGGGTTTACCCAGTTCCACTAACATGCCGTGGCTGATGTCATCTTTCACAAACAAGCGATGGGTAACCAACACTCCAAGAGAACGAATCGCAGCTTGCACGGCTTGAATGGATATATCAAATGTTAGGTTGCTATGAAATGCGGGCATTGGGATTTGATAATGATCACACCACACTTGCCAGTCGTGCTTTCGCCTAGGGTTAAATGCGCCAATGGTTGGGTTCTGTTTCACGAGTTGCTCAACGCTCAGTCCCGTTTGGTTTTTCAACAAGGTAGGGCTACACACCAATACCAGATCATCATCGCCTAATTTCTCGCTGTAATAGCGATCCCATTCGTTAGGTTTGCCATGGACAAGGGCAATATCTACCCCTTCCTGCTCGATATCAAAAGGGCCGGTTAACGTGGAAATACGGATATCAAGAGAAGGAGCAAAGGCTTGGAAGTCGGGGACTCGAGGAATCCACCAATGCATCGCCAGTGAATTCACCATATTGAGTGTAATGCGGTGATCGTTAGGCGTTTTGGCCAGTTCTTCTGTCGCGTCTATGACTTGCTCCAATGCAGGAGCGACTTTTCGGTAATACCGCTTACCCGCGGCATTAAGAACGACACGACGACCTACCCGTTGAAATAGAGGCTTATTAACCAGTTGTTCTAGTGACTTTATGGCTTGGCTTACCGCAGAGTGACTGACATACAAAACACGTGCGGCTTCGGTCATACTGCCAGTTTCAGCCACAGCAATAAAAGCATAAACGGATTTAAGCGGAACGAGCTTTTTCATAGGTAAGTTTTCCTTACAGTTATGGTTAATATTACTCGCTATTTTTCATCACGTCACGCTTCTAAAATAGGTGCCATAGGAGGTGATAATTATGTCTGATATTACCAAGGCGACGACTTTTATGTTGTTGTCGACATTCAGTTTGTCTATAAGCGGTTTAGTGGCTAAGTACCTATCTGAAACCATGCCCATTTCGTTGCTGAGTTTTGTGCGTTTCTTATTACCCAGCCTTTTTCTATTTCTTTTTTTGATCTTTTATAAAATTAGCAAACCGACACGAAAGATGTGGAAGCCTTTAGTGATGCGGGCGATTTTCATGGTGGCCTGTCAGTGGTGCTTTCTAACGTCACTACAAACCCTGACCCTTATTGAGGGGATTGTATTATTCAGCACCGGCCCTTTGTTTATTCCTTTGTTAGAAAAATTAATATTTGGCACAAAAGTTCATACAACCACGGTGGTTTGCCTAGCGATCACTTTTGTTGGTGTAGTGATGATGGCAGGGGATTGGTCGCAGTTTGAATTCGGCTCGGATTTCTTTAGGCCTGCACTGTTGCTAGGATTGTTAGCGGGAATGTTTAACTCGGGTTCGCAAGTGAGTTTGTATCGAGCCTCTAAGACGAGCCTTACGCCAGCAGAGCTAAATGCATGGACGTTTCTAGTCGCAGCCATACTCGTGTTACCAATGGTTTTATTCACTTCCATTTCTGTTATGCCTGACGTCCTTGAAGCTGATGGAGGGGATGGCGCCTTAACAGTTTTACTGTCTATTGATGGTTTAGGTTGGATTGGACTTGGAGCATTTGGACTCGCGTTGTTTACCATTAATACGCAAATCTTCCGCTCTAAAGCCTATAAACTTGCAGAAAGCGGCTCTCAACTCGCGCCTTTAATTTTTACTAATATGCTATTCAGTGCGTTATGGCAGGGCTTGTTCTTCGATGACGTCTTCTCTACCCAGCAGATCCTTGGTATTAATCTGATTGTCGTGGCAAGCATTACCAATACATTACTGGCTAAAAGGCAATATAAAGTCAAAACCAAGCAACTCCCAATAACGACAGTGAATGCTTTGAACTCTGAGGCGTTAGGTTCTGTCGTTAAAAGTTAAACGTTAAGAATCCATGACTATTGGAAAATACCTAGAACAACGAGCGTATGTACTCTTTTACTCGATCTATGTGCTTCTTCTGATCAATCTCGGACTGTTGGTTAGCTTCAAGAAATCGCTCTGCGTATTTGTCGTAGATTTTGTTCTCCAAAAATAGCAAATACAGTTTTGGATCGATATGGCCGCTGGTGGCCATGTCGGTCATGATATTGAGCGATTCGTCTAAGTGTTTGCCTTTTTTGTACGGACGGTCGCTTGAGGTTAGAGCTTCAAACACATCGGCAATCGCCATGGCTCGAGACGGTAAAGGCAATTGATCCTCGCTTAGGCCTCTTGGGTATCCCTTACCATCGATACGCTCGTGGTGTCCGCTCGCGATGTCTGGAATGTTTTTGAGATAAGACGGATAAGGGAGCTTATTGAGCATGGTGAAAGTCTGAATGATATGGTCGTTGATCATGAAACGTTCTTCGTCGTTTAAGGTGCCACGACGTACTTTCAAATTATGCAGTTCACCTTGATTATATTTTACTTCTCCAGGTTTAAGAACGAACTCTTCTTGCCACATATCTGCAGGGTTAAAGCCATTATCCCACTGTATTTTATGTTCTGGCTTATCAGCAAGCAACGGCTCCATCACAGGTAAAATAGGCTCTTTGCTATTTGATGGCTTCTCGTTTGGTTCTGTGATGTTCTGTTGAGTGTTAAATCTCTCTTTTTCAGACCAAGATAACCCTAATTGATCGTCTAATGTGCGCTTCCATGTACGTTTTGCTATTTGATCTAAGCGTGCAAGCTGCTCTTCCGTCATTGATTCACTGCCCAGGTTGCAATCAGCAACGAAGGCAAATTCTTCATCTAATTCTGACAAGTTTTGTTCGAGTACTTTAAGTTGATCTTCTTGAAGCGCCCCGTTAGCTATGGCTTTCCAATAGTCGGTTTCCGCTTGTTGTTTTAACAGCTCAAAACGCATGCGAACTTCGTGGATTCGGTCATAAATCGTCTCGAGTTTTGTTGCTTTGTCTACCACATATTCCGGCGTGGTGACTTTACCGCAATCGTGAAGCCATGCAGCGAGCATCAACTCTTCCCACTGCTTACTATCTAATGAAAATTGCGGGTAATAACGGTCATCATCAATCGTGGCTTGGGTTAGCCATTTAGTGAGTTCTGGGACTCTTTGGCAATGGCCACCGGTGTAAGGTGATTTGGTATCAATTGCCGATGCAATCAGCTCGATGAAAGCATTGAGCATGTTTTTTTGTTGTTGCATTTGGTCGATATTGTCTTTAGCTATTTCAGCAAAGCTGAGCAGTTCTCTTAAAAAGGCATGCTTGTCGGCCTGCATCTTAGTGATCGGTCTTTCATAACCAATGGCAACAATGCCGACCAACAGTTTTTCGCGGTTCAATAGTGGAAACAGATACAGGTCTGAATTGAAGATCGAGTCTTGATAATAATTAAGAACGTTGTCTTCGCGGTTTAGATGGATGGTTTCGCCTGCTTTAAGTTGGCATAGTAACCAAGGGGTATGCTTGATGAAGTCATTGATGTCCGCTTTAAAAGGAATAATGGCGAGATTAGCAGCCGTATCAAACACATCTTTTTCTTCTGATTGAGTGAAAAGCACGATGGTTTCAGCTTTGGTAATTAAATAGCTTTGATGAGCAATGTTCTTAGCGAGTATCGAAAATTCCTGATTACCCGCTGTATCTCGAAGTAGGGTGATCAAGTCATGAAGAGTGTGCTCCATGAGTTCAATAGAGTGTGTAAGGTTTGCTACCTCTTGAATCATGCTTTTTGGATAGTGGGTTCGTCTGAAGTCAAATCGCGCAATGTTGTCTGTGAGTTGCATGAGTGTATTGAGTGGTTGAGATAAGCGATTCGCCACAAACCATACGATGCCGAAACAGATAAACAACATACCAATTGCAACAGCCACTTGCTTATCACGCATAGAGATGAGGTCAGCCAGTAGATCATTGTGTGGTGTCGCTTCTGCCAAATATAGTGTGACATGTTGAGTGAGTTCGACAGGTGTTAACGTTAATGCCCAAGTATTTAAATTGTACTCCACGTTTTTTAGGTTGAGATTAAACTTCTCTTCATCTGAGATAAGGGGCCCTAGTACGGATGCTTTCAGAGCAGCCACCTGCTCACGTTTAGGTATACTAAAAAAGCTTGGATCTTGTTCGCTACCCGATAGTTTTCCTACAGGGTGACCACCTAGTTTTGCTTCCTGATTGGTTGGAGGGGCTAGGTTAGGTATTGATAGATCAAGTTGATGCTCGCCAAGAAGGTTAAAATGTTGGTCGAATAGAGCTAATCGTGTTTGCGGAGAGTAGGCCAGCTTACTGATTTGAGAAGAGAGAGATTTTAGCGTGAAATCGGCACCAACCACATGCTTGCCGTCTGCAGAACGTCTAGAGAGTGTAATACCATGGGTTTGAAGGAAATAGAACTGATAGGGTTCAGAAAGTTGTATTGAACCATCGGGCTTTGCGTTGCGAAACCAAGGTCGAGTCGTGGGGTTAAATTTGCTCTCAGCTTGTACTGTGCTGATCACTTGGTGTGCACCATCTAGAAAATTAATCACGTTTTCGCCGTCTAGATTGGTTGTGCTGACCATCATGGTAGCCTTGGATGGCGCATTGTTTTCAGCTCTTTGTTTAATAGACGTCAAAGGGCGAAAAATTCTGAATTCACCATCATCAGAGCCATAAAACAAAGCCATTAAATTGTTATTCTGTTTGAAGATAATATCGACTGACGCCAACCAAGACTCTTTTTCAATTGAAGCGTTTTGATGATCCACAAACGGGCTTACCGCCATCACATTTAAAGTGGTAACAACAGGCGCAATGGCTTGTTTAAATATCGATTCCAGCTTATCGCGATGTTCGTTACTTACTTCGCGAACGGTACCCAATAACAAATCTTGAGAATGGCGATAGCTTATCGATATCAAAACGGTACCGACCAGCGTCGTCAAAATTAAGAAAAGGCTCGTGATGTGGATACTCAGCGGGTATCGTCTGCGTTTCATCTAACACTCCGGTTTGTTAACTGGTTTAAGTATTGACGAACTTGGGTAGGTTGCAAAAAATTGGTGTAATTTGCGAAATCAAACAGGTTCTTGAGCCAAGGTTCTGCGTTTTTTCGATGCGGGATGGATAAATCTAATCGTTAAACAAGGCTTTACTAACGAAGCTTTATGGTGACGCGTAAATGAAGTGATAATAAACCTTGATGTTTAGATGCTAATTGTCACTTTCAACTGATAAACTGGTCAAATTGTTGCCACGAGGCACTTATTTTCAGAAGAAGGTACAGGAGTGTTTTTTCTGAGAAACGTTTAAAGACCGAGCTAAAAGGGCATTGATTCATGGAACTCAAAGTAGATACTCACACCCACACATACGCCAGTGGTCATGCATACAGCACGCTGATCGAAAACGCAAAATCGGCAAAGCAAAACGGATTAACCATGTTTTGTACTACCGATCATTCAGAGTCAATGCCAGGCGCGCCACACTATTGGTTTTTCAGCAACCAGCGTGCGCTCCCTCGTTTTATTGAAGATGTCGCTATTATTCGAGGTGTCGAGTCAAACATCATGAACACACAGGGTGAAATCGATATTCATCCGAGTGTGGATAAGAACTTGGATTGGGTGATCGCGAGTTTTCATGAGCCAGTATTTCGCCCCTCGGATGTCACTACCCATACAGAAGCATTGTTGAATGTGATTAAAGGCGGCCGAATTGATGCACTTGGTCACTTGGGGAATCCGAATTTTGATTTTGACTTTGAAGCGGTCATTCAATGTGCAGTGGAACATAATGTCGCAATCGAAATTAACAACACCACACTTAAAGGTAACAGCCGTGTGGGTAGTGTCGACCGTTGCTATGAGATCGCAAGAATTGCTAAAGCGAAAGGTGCGTTTATTACGACAGGTAGCGATGCGCATTTCTGCGTAGATGTAGGCGGGTTGGATCTCGTGTCATCACTACTTGGTGAGGTTGGCGTGGATTCGAACAAGGTGATTACCCATTCGCCACAGCAATTTTTGGCATTTTTAGCACTGCGTGGTCGCCAATCTATTTCTGAATTTTCGGTATTTGAGTGATGGCATTTCCGTTATTTTTTACTTTTTAGTCATTGGTTGGTTAGCTAGTTTGCATTTCGACACAATCAATTTTTGTGCTCGATGGATTTTTGTATACACTAGCCGAAAATAATAAAGTCGAAGTGCCTCAACAACGATGGCGCTATCTTCAAAGACATCGCTTCATCTGGAGAAACAATGAAAACTCGCTCAATCCTTTTATCTGGCTTAATCGCTGCTGCGTTATTGTCTGGCAACGCATTTGCTAATGTCGATCTTAAGAAAAATATGCAAGAAATGAAGCTTGCATTCAAACAAGCGGCTGAAGCTCAAAGCATCGAAGAGATGCAAAAGCCTATAGTACGTATCGACACGTTAGTTGCTGAGCTGAAAACGGGTGTTTACCCAATTGAAAAAGAAGAACACTTCATGGAAGGCTTCAAAAAAATTAGTGTATCAATTGATAGCATTGAGCAGAAGCTAGACCAAGGTGACTTTGAATCTGCACAGCAAGAACTTCGTACTATTGACGGCCTTCGTGAAGAGTATCACGAGAAGCGTAATCCGAGTATTTGGAGCAAGATCTTCGGTTAAACAAACCAAGACTAAAACAAGTAACGTATATAGCGCCGACTTACATCTCCTTCTTGAGAGGACGAAGTAAGGCGGCGTTTTTTATTGCCTATTTTCCCGAAGGCTTACTGCAAAGAAATACGCAATACTTTCTTAGCTCTGATGCTGTAACCGGTTTATAACGAAAAAGAGTGTGCGTTAGCTTCAATTTTTTAACCTGATGTTAATCTTTACGTGTACCTATATTCCAAGTGCCTCATAATAAGGGAAATTTATAAAAATTTGGAATGATGCGCCGAACCTCGTTCAACTTCTCTATGTTACTTGCAACAGCACTAAGCTGGGCATTGGTAACATTAATGCCTGTTATCAATGCTCATGGTAATAGTGCGGGAGTATGGGCGTCGTTATGTACGGTTAATGGCTTTGAACTGGTTCAAATTGAAGAAGGTGAACCAAACACACATAAAGGTAAACCGTGTCCGTTTAGCCATTTTTCCACGTTTCACCAAGATGAACTTCCAACTACACTACTGACAACTCGACTGAGTTCTATTGTCTCTGACAGCTACGCTTTTTTGGCTCTAAGCGAACGCTATACGAGGCAAGCCCCGCGCGGCCCTCCCTTTGATATTTCTTAAACCTAACCCACTAAAATAATTAAAAAATAAAGTATTAAGTAAAGTTAAACATGCTCAGATTACTTTCTGATTTTTCAGAAGGTATGTTTGCATGTGTCAAAGGAAATAATAATGTTGAGAAATGAATCTCAAAGCTCTGCGAAAGCACAAGCGACTTCGCAGTCTACAAGCAGTGCAACAACCGGTTCGAGAACCAATATAAAAAACAAAGACCGCAATAAAACTCTCTACTTCCTCACTTGGCGCTGGCACTTCTATGCCGGGCTATTCGTTATCCCATTCATGTTGATGTTGAGTATTACTGGTTTGGTGATGTTGTTTGATGATGAAATTGAACTCGCTTTCCATCAAGACGCGATTGAAATTGTTGCATCGGGCGAACCGATCAAGGTGTCGCAACAATTAGCTGCCGTACAGCATCAATACCCACAAGGTACGGTGACACAGTTTGTTCCGAGTAAAGTCCCTGATCTTGCGAACCGATTTTCTGTATCGCTTGAAGATGGCACTTCCGTTTTCGCCACGGTGAATCAATACACTGGTGAAGTGGTAGGAGAAATCCCGCGCAGCGATAGCCTGTACCAACTGGCGAATGACATTCACGGCACTTTGTTGATTGGTGATTGGGGTGATTACCTAATTGAAGTCGCAATAAGCTTGTCTATTCTGTTACTCATCAGTGGCATTTACTTATGGCTTCCTCGAGATAACGCTAGCCGCGCTGGTTTTCTTAAGCTTCGATTTGGTTCAGGAACGCGTATTTTAATGCGTGATCTGCATGCGAACATCGGTGGAACACTGTCATTCATTCTTCTGTTATTTATTCTTTCGGGATTGTCATGGACAGGTTTTTGGGGCGGTAAGCTAGTGCAAGCATGGAGTACTTTTCCTGCTCAAATGTGGGACGACATTCCTCTGTCTAACGAAACGCATGCTTCTTTAAATCACGGGTCTGAGGAGGAAATGCCTTGGAACCTAGAGCAAACGCCATTGCCTTTGTCTCAAGATAAGCCAGCAGAACACGTCCACCAAGTAGAAGAAGCGTCTGAAGCTCATGATCATTCTAAGATGGGTGAGGATCATTCTCAGCATGTATTATCTGCGAGTAATTTCTCGATTGATGATGTGATAGCAAAAGCTCAATCTCTTGGTTTTACGCAATATAAAGTCAATTTCCCGCGCTCAGAAACGGGTGTTTACACCGTGGCTGCGAATACCATGGGCGGTGACATTATCGATCCAACCCAAGATCGCACGACTCACCTCGACCAATATTCAGGGCGCATCCTAGGAGAGGTGACGTGGCAAGATTACAATTTATTCGCCAAAACCTTAGCCGTGGGTATTTCTCTGCACCAAGGTGATATCAGTATCATCAACAAGCTTCTAAACGCGTTGTTCTGTCTGGCATTCATTTTGGTGTCAGTGACTGGTGGAGTAATGTGGTGGATGCGCAGACCTTCAGGCCAGAGAAAGTTGGGAACGCCACCGAAGTTTGGCGATGTTGGACTTTGGAAAGTGGGCTTAGCGACCGTGGTGGTTATTTCAGTACTGTTTCCACTTGCAGGTGCCACCATTGTGACGGCAATGCTACTGGATTGGTTGTTGGTTTCGCGAGTTGAGAAATTCAAGACGGCATTGAGTTAATTGAGACGTAAACGGACTTTCTCGACTTGAGAAAGTCCGTTTTATTAATCAGATGGGTGATTCCTTTGTGAGGAAGACTTTAGACTTGATACAGCTCTAGATTTGATAAAGCTTTAGATCTGATACAGCTCTAGCGGCAGGCCGTCTGGGTCTGCGAAAAACGTAAATGATCTCCCCGTAAACTCATCAACTCGAATCGGTTCGACTTCAATGCCTTGTTCTTCCAAATAGCTTTTGGCATGTTGAACGTCATCAACACAAAAAGCCAAATGTCTCAGCCCTTGAGCTTCTGGAAAGCTTGGTCTTTCAGGTGCGTCGGGGAAGCTGAATAATTCTATTTGAGCGCCATTAGGCAGAGCTAAGTCAAGCTTGTACGACTGGCGCGCTTCACGATAATTCTCTGCAATCACTTCAAGCTTTAAAACTTCCGTATAAAAGCGTTTAGAGACTTCGTAGTCTGAGCAAATAATGGCGGCGTGGTGTATTCCTTTTAGCATTAGTTTATTTCTCCGGCCAGCTTATCGCTCAAGTGTTCCATTGCGTAATCGATGAACACACGCAATCGAGCAGGCATGTATTTGGTTTGAGCAAACTGCATCGCGATTGCGCCATGGTAGTTACTCTTGATGGTCCAATCTTCTAGCACTTGCACAACAGAACCTTCAGTCAGCGCATCTTGGATTACAAAATCATGGAAAATACCTACACCAAGTCCTTCTTTAACGCCTTTAAGTCGCATCTGTGAGTGGTTTACAGCGTAACGCCCACTGACGGGTACTGTGTGAAATTCATCATCTTTAAGAAAGTCCCAAATGTGGTCTTTGTCTGTTTCGGCAAGATACAAACAATCGTGCTCTGAAAGCTCTGTCGGGTGGTAAGGAGTTCCTTTCGCTTCAAGGTAGTCAGGGTTCGCACACAGTACGAGGTTAGTTTTCCCTAACTCCTTCAAAACCAGGCTCTCGTCGGGTTTATCGGTAAGACGAAACGCGATGTCGATACCTTGACGTAAGATATCGATGTCGCCATCAGCGGCTCTTAACTTAAGTTGAATCTCAGGATATTGATTTAAGAAAGGAACGACAAAGGGTTGTAATACCGAATTCAAGAAGGCTTCCGGCGCTGCTACCGTTATTGAGCCTGCAGGATCTGTATGATCGGACGTCGACAGTTCAACAGCCTGTTGGGCGGCATTTATCATAACGACACTTTGATCGTAAACCAGTTGCCCAGCTTGAGTGATGATTAGGGTACGAGTTGTTCGTTCAAACAGCTTTACTGATAAGGCCTTTTCCAAGCGAGTAATCAACTTACTGAGTGCTGAAGGCGTCACGCCCAGCTGTTTTGCAGCAGCGGTAAAACTTCCTTCGTTTACCACCAAAATGAAGGATGCGAGATCTGGGAGTAGGGCAATCAGTTTTGGGTTGATCATAAGTATCCAATTAAACAAGTTTCAACGTGAGCGCTATGGCAATTGTGAGTGATTACTTGTTATTTGTGAATCAATTTCATTAATTGCATTAATTACGTAGTCTGATCGGCCTGATCGTTTTATGTGTTTCCATCTCATCTGTATAGCGCCACAGAGGCTATACATTCTGAGGTAAGCGGAGAATCATCACTATATCGTACTGAGATGAAAAATTGATATTCGATATGAAAGCAAAATTAGACGGTAATTGATGGGAGCTTGGCGTTAAAAAGAACAACATTGAGGTGTTAATGTGCTCTGTATCACTGGGATGAATCATTATTAGTGCCTGTGATTCATTAATGTTTTTCCAACTGGAGGGATAATCGAAAAGGGCATGTTCAACTAGAATAGAGGTATAAGTTTTACAGTGTAAATGATCGAATTGAAATCGTTTACATTCCCTACATAATGCGGCGCGCGATGCTGCTGAATAATAACTAGGAAGGAATAGAACAATGTCTTCTGCATTTTACCAACAGATTCAAAACCAAATCGAAGAAGTTAAAGAAGAAGGTCTTTACAAGTCTGAGCGCATTATCACTTCTGCTCAAAAAGCAGCGGTTTCTATCTCGACAGGTGAAGAAGTACTAAACTTCTGTGCAAACAACTACTTAGGCCTTGCTAACCACCCAGCTCTTATCGAAGCTGCTAAAGATGGTATGGATCAGCACGGTTTTGGTATGGCTTCAGTACGTTTCATCTGTGGTACTCAAGATTCTCACAAAGAACTAGAGCAAAAGCTATCTACGTTCCTAGGTAAAGAAGACACTATTCTTTACACATCTTGTTTTGATGCGAACGCTGGCCTATTCGAAACGATTCTAGGCAAAGAAGACGCAATCATTTCTGATGCTCTAAACCACGCATCTATCATCGATGGTGTTCGTCTGTGTAAAGCAATGCGCTTCCGCTACGCAAACAACAACATGGAAGAGCTAGAGCAGCAACTTATCGCAGCTAAAGAAGCGGGTGCATGTCACACGCTTATCGTAACTGACGGTGTGTTCTCAATGGACGGCGTAGTCGCTAACCTTCCTGCTATCTGTGACCTTGCTGACAAGTACGGTGCACTAGTGATGGTTGATGATTCTCACGCAGTAGGTTTCATGGGTGAAAACGGCGCAGGTACTCACGAGTTCCACAACGTTGTTGACCGTATCGACATCATCACTGGTACGCTTGGTAAAGCAATGGGTGGCGCTTCAGGCGGTTACACTGCTGGTAAGAAAGAAGTAATCGACTGGTTACGTCAGCGTTCTCGTCCATACCTGTTCTCTAACTCTGTTGCACCTGCAATCGTATCGGCGTCTATCCGCGTTCTAGATCTTCTTGCGGAATCTGGCGACCTGCGTACTCAACTATGGGAAAATTCTGCTCACTTCCGTACTCGCATGGAAGACGCTGGTTTCACAATGGGTGGTGCTGACCACGCTATCATCCCAATCATGCTTGGTGATGCAAAAGTAGCGGCTGAATTCGCAGAGCGCGCTCTAGAGAAAGGCATCTACGTTGTCGGTTTCTCTTTTCCTGTCGTACCAAAAGGTCAAGCTCGTATCCGTACGCAAATGTCTGCTGCACACTCTCGTGAGCAACTAGACCGCGCAATCGATGCGTTCATCCAAGTTGGTAAAGACATGGGTATCATCTAATTTTAAAGGGGTGCCACGAGCATCCTTTAATTAGATAGAGCAACACCCAATAGAACATATAGATTTTTGATTCTCGCCTTACAGTTAGGCGAGATGAACTGGATAACATTATGAAAATTAAAGCACTTTCTAAGCTTAAGCCTGAAGAAGGCATCTGGATGACCGAGGTTGAAAAACCTGAAATGGGTCATAATGATCTTCTTATCCGCATTAAGAAAACTGCAATTTGTGGTACTGATGTACATATCTATAACTGGGATGAGTGGTCACAAAATACAATCCCAGTACCTATGGTAGTAGGTCACGAATACGTGGGTGAAGTTGTTGGTATTGGCCAAGAAGTTCGTGGTTTTGAAATCGGCGACCGTGTATCTGGCGAAGGTCACATCACATGTGGTCACTGTCGTAACTGTCGTGGTGGCCGTACTCACCTTTGTCGTAACACAACAGGTGTTGGTGTAAACCGCACAGGTGCGTTCTCTGAGTTCCTTGTGATCCCTGCGTTCAACGCATTTAAGATCCCTGCAGGAATCTCTGACGACCTAGCATCAATCTTCGACCCGTTTGGTAATGCAGTTCACACAGCGCTTTCTTTCGACCTAGTAGGCGAAGATGTGCTAATTACGGGTGCTGGCCCAATCGGTATCATGGCTGCAGCTGTTGCTAAGCACGTTGGTGCTCGTCACGTTGTTATCACTGATGTAAACGAATACCGCCTAGATCTCGCTAAAAAAATGGGTGTAACTCGCGCAGTAAACGTGATGGAAGAGAAGCTTGAAGACGTAATGGCTGATCTTGGCATGACTGAAGGCTTCGATGTAGGCCTAGAAATGTCTGGTAACCCATCTGCGTTCAACAGTATGCTGACTAACATGAACCATGGCGGTAAGATCTCTCTACTAGGTATTCCACCATCAGACATGGCAGTAGACTGGAACCAAGTAATCTTTAAAGGCTTGGTTATCAAAGGTATCTACGGTCGTGAAATGTTTGAAACTTGGTACAAGATGGCGTCACTAATCCAGTCAGGCCTAGATCTAACACCAATCATTACTCACCACTACAAAGTGGACGACTTCCAGAAAGGCTTCGACATGATGCGCTCTGGTATGTCAGGTAAAGTAATTCTTGATTGGGAATAAGCTTTAGCTGAGTAACAAGATATTAGAAAGGCGACAGTTTTTACTGTCGCCTTTTTTACATCTCGGAACTCAAGAAAATGGGCGATATGATCAAGGTTCAGTTGCCCATTTTTTACAGCAATGAGTTGTTAACCCAATGCAGCAGCCTGCATGATTAGGCCACAGATGTAAGCGCCGTATGTACCGAGTGCGTAACCAAGTACAGCCATTCGACTTGTATGGTTTATATGTCGAGGAATGTTTCAACAATGTAAAAATTGAATTCATTTTTACAGAGCGATGAGAAATTAAAAATAATGGGTAGATCACATAAATCCTAAAGATCGCCGAGTTTAGCACGCTCTACCTAGTTAGCCGGTGCCCTGTTCGAGCTGTAGGTAAAGGTATGGGCAAAGAAAAAGCGGCATGAGAGCCGCTTTCTGAATTGGTATAGAGAATGGTTAGCTAGAACTTGCTTAGGACTCCTCTTCCTCAAAGCCGTCTGCATAACCTTTTGGCGGTGGTGTCCAGCCACGTTCGGAGCGAGAATGCTTGTCTGAACGGTCTTTTTTCATGTCTTCTTTCATCGCTTCTTCCAGGTGAATGAAGATCTGTCGGTAGTTATTGTCGTAGCGTGGATTTTCTTCGGCTTCAGACCAAGCTTGATAAAGCTTTTCAGATTTACGACTTTCGACACGTTGATACGTTGATTTTTGCTGTTCAACAAAAAATGGATGATGCCCAAGAGAACGCAAGGCTTGTGCGCCCATCTCAAGTGCTGAATGGTACGTTTCTGATTCCACAAAATCGGCGCCGGCTTCTCTTAAGCGATAGCTATGACCACGGTCAAATGCACGCGCCAAGATTTTAACTTTTGGATACGTGTGTTTTACGTACTTCACTAATTCGACGCTAGAATCTTGATTATCGATAGCAACAACAAGCATCGCGGCTTCTTCGATACCCGCGGTATGCAACAAGTCGTGACGAGTAGCATCACCAAAGTAAGATTTAATATTGATGGAGCGTAATAAGTCCACTTGGTTTGCTTGATGATCCAATACTACGGTATTGACGTCATTTGATACCAACAAGCGGTTTACTATCTGACCAAATCGGCCGATGCCTGCAATGATAACGGTACCTTTCTCTTCTATTTTGTCTTCTTCTCGATCGTTCGATTTTTGCTCGTAACGGGGCAGAATGACTTTATCAAACAGAATGAACAGACCAGGAGTTAAGAACATAGAGAGGGCAACAACCAGTGATAGTGTTTGAACAATATCCGCAGGTAATACATGGTTCTGTGCTGAGAAGCTGAGTAGTACAAAACCAAATTCCCCCGCTTGAGCCAAGCTCAATGTAAATAGCCAGCGGTCGCTGTTTTTGATTCTGAAGATTAAAGCCAGTGTAAACAACACCAAGGCTTTCAGCGCCATCACGCCAAGAGTTAAGCCAATGATGAGTGCGAAATCGTTAAATAGAACGCCAAAGTTGATGCCTGCGCCTACCGTGATAAAGAACAATCCAAGCAATAACCCTTTAAACGGGTCGATGTTAGATTCCAGTTCGTGCCTGAACTCACTGTTGGCAAGTACCACACCTGCTAAGAAAGTACCTAGGGCAGGCGACAAACCAACAAGGCTCATTAGCGCGGCAATACCAATCACCAACATCAGTGCAGTTGCAGTGAAGATCTCGCGTAAGCCAGAGCTCGCAACAAAACGAAACAGTGGCCGACTTAGATAATGTCCACCGACGACCACAATCGCAATTGAAGCCGTAATAACAAGTCCGTATGCCCAACTTGGCAAACCTGCAACTAAACTGAGTTCATCATGGTGTGCAGCGGTTTGGGCGGCACTTTCTGCCAAAGCAACCAATTCAGGAAGAGCCAACAAAGGGATGAACGCCAGCATTGGGATAACGGCAATATCTTGGAACAAAAGTACCGAGAAAGCGTTTTTACCGCCTTCCGTTTTAGACAGGCCTTTCTCATTGAACGTTTGTAGAACAATGGCTGTCGATGAAAGCGCAAAGATCAAACCGATAGTTAAAGCAATCGTCCAAGGTTGACCAAAGAACTGTGCAATTCCCATCACGATAGCGGTCGTACCACCAACTTGAAGGCCACCAAGCCCCATCAATCGGTTTCTCATCGCCCATAGCATCTTAGGTTCAAGTTCAAGCCCGACTAAGAACAGCATCATCACTACACCGAACTCGGCAAAGTGCTGGATGGTTGTTGTCTCTTCGCCAACCAATCCAATGATGGGACCAATCACAACGCCAGCGATTAAGTAGCCGAGAACTGATCCAAGTCCAAGTCTTTTGGCAATAGGGACCGCAATCACGGCTGCAATTAAATAGATAAATGCTTGTAGAAAGTATCCCGTCATTATTTAACCTCTGCCATCAATTCTTCCACAATATGGTTCAACTTTTCTGCCTTGTTGGCTCTTTTGATGTTGATATCACCTGCAACCAAGGCCTGTAAAAGCGTTCTGTAGCTATCGACATGTTGTTGAATACGGTTTTCTTCTAAAGCGGTACGAGATCCAAAAAGCGCAAAAGGCGCAAGATAGTTCATCCCACATAAAGACGCGGTTTGTTCAATTGGGTGAAGCAGTTCTCGAATAGTGAAGTGGTTGTAGCCATCACTTTGGTAAGCATCCTTTTTACCGCCAGCAGTGATGCAACACAGTAAGCTCTTACCTTGTAACTCGTTGCCATCGGTTCCATAGGCGAAGCCATACTCTAGAACGAGATCTTGCCACTCTTTGAGAATTGCCGGTGTGGAGTACCAATATAAGGGGAACTGAAAAATGATGATGTCATGGTCCAATAGGCGTTTTTGCTCACGATCGATGCTGATCTTGAACGTTGGATATTCGGCATAGAGGTCGACGCACGTGACACCGTCAACGCGTTTTGCTTGCTCAAATAACGGTTTGTTTGCTTCAGAACGATGTTGAGAAGGGTGTGCGAATAGCACTAAAACTCGATTTTTCGACATATAGCCCTCTTTGTATATAAACGAATAATACCTATTGGGATTATAGATATACAATAATAGAAGAATGCTTGAAGAACAACGAATTAGCTAATAGTGATTGTTTTTTCATTATCTCATTTCGTATAGTTTACCTTGTTTTAAGGCACTGTATTGTTTATACAATTCAATACTTCGAAAGGATATGAGCTTGTAAAACTAAATATTCGTTAATAATAAAAGCTAACATTTTTACTTTATGTCACCTTAACGTTAGAACGAAACCATTCGACAACTTTTCATACAATGATAACGAATAAAGGAAAGAGTATGAGTACAGATCTGCGTCAACAATGTGATTTTTTGCTTTCTGGTCACTTAGAACCAACTCCGGCACAAACATTCGCTCAGATGGCTCACTGGTGTGAAACAAATAATGTTACTCACGATAGCTACGGTGATGGCGAGTTTATTGAGAGTTTTGAAAAGAAAGTGGCAGATCTGCTCGGTTATGAAGCGGCTGTGTTTGTTATTACGGGCACCATGAATCAACCGACTGCACTAGAAATTGCGTGCCAAGAGAGAAGAAACCCAGTAGTGGCGATGCATGAATCGAGTCATATTATGCGCCATGAACGCCAAGGGTATCAGCTTCAAAATCGTTTTAGTGTTCTTCCTGTCGGTAACGTATTCCGCACTTGGAATGTCGATGACTTAAAGGCATGGCCTGATGAAATCGCAGCCGCATTATATGAACTGCCGATGCGAGAAATTGGTGGGCAGTTACCCGAATGGGAAGAGCTTGAGGCGATTAAACAGTACTGCAAAGAGCAATCGATTCACCTTCATATGGATGGTGCCCGCTTGTGGGAGTGTGGCGCGTATTACCAAAAGCCATACCGCGAGATTGCTAAGGGGTTCGATAGCGCCTATGTCTCGCTGTATAAAGGTCTCAATGGCCTTGGTGGTTCGCTACTGTTAGGCGATAAAGCTTTTGTAGCGAAGGCATCGGCGTGGATGAAGCGCCAAGGTGGTAACGTGTATCACCGAACGCCTTATGTGGTATCTGCTGCGATGCAGTTTGATGAGCGATTAGAACTGATGCCAGCTCTGTATGAACGCACCAAACAGGTTTATCAAATATTACAAGATTACCCTCAGTTCACCGTTAATCCGCAGCAACCGCAGGTCAATATGCTTCACCTTTATTTACCTGTGAACTACGAAGACGGCATTATTGTGAGAGATAACATAGCGAAGAAACACAAGATTTGGATAGGAAGCCCAGCGATCAGTGAGTTGCCAAACCAATGTAAGATTGAATGGTATGTAGGGGATAACTTACTAAATTTGCCTGATCATGAGCTGATAGACATTCTAGATTTTATTAGCGAAGAGCTGATTTGATCACGGAAGAGTTGAGTTGACTACAGAAGAGCTGACTGAAGAAGAACTGATCTAATTGGAACTGAAATGGATACAGGAAAGAGTTCTTGTATCCATTTATATAGCTAGGATGTCCAGCTCTGTTACATATACTGGTTGATGTACACGTCGACCAAGAACATGAACACTGGAACCGTGCTGAGAAGCCCGAAGAAGACAATTGGCACCCAGTTCTTCATTTTCTTTTTAGGTTGCTCAGGGTTGTTCATAAATTCGGCCTTCAATTAGTTGTAGTTACAGTAGTAGTATTTGTAGCTGTCTAGCTTCGTGGTACTAAAAATCTAAGTGCATGGTATCAAATAAATGGGTTGAGCCCTATGTGGATTTAGAGAACCGTGGTGTGTATCAATCACATAAAATGTAAGTGATTCATAAGCGGTTCATAAAGGTTCAACAATAATGAACCTAATAGAGCAAGCACTGCCTTACTCGGCATATAAAACAAATAACGTTCAAAAATTTGGAGAATACAGAATGAAAACAATAGGAAACATTATTTGGTTTCTGTTCGGTGGCGTATTTATGGGGTTAGCTTGGTGGTTCTTCGGACTGCTCGCATTTCTCACTATTGTTGGTATCCCATGGGGGCGAGCGTGTTTTGTTATGGGCAACTTCTCATTCTTCCCATTCGGTCAGGAAGCGATTTCGCGTGATGAACTAACCAATGAAATGGATATCGGTACTAGTCCGCTAGGTGTGATAGGTAATATTATTTGGTTCTTATTTGCAGGTATCTGGTTAGCAATAGGTCACATCATGTCAGCCGTGGCGTGTTTCATTACTATTATCGGTATTCCGTTTGCGATTCAGCACCTTAAGTTAGCGGTTATCTCTTTGGCGCCAATTGGTAAAACGGTTGTCGACAAGCGTGAAGCAGAAGCGGCGCGAGTAAGAAACTACAAAGGTTAAGATTACAGTATCATCTTGATTGAACTGAAAAAGCACATCGCATGATGTGCTTTTTTTATCTCTGGTTCGTTGCTTAAAAAGAAAACCAAGTTCTAAACGTTGTTGAATAGAACCTCTAACCTAAGTGTGAAATTGGCTTCTTCAATGTGCTTATCATAAGGCTCTCTTTCCCATTGGTAGCGAGGGGTTAGTTCATAGAATAACCACTCTTTCCAAACGTTTTGCCGATAAGTCACCGACACTTGTGAATATTCATAGTGGTTGTAAGGTTCGTTGGTTGCCTTGATAGTCGCGCTATATTGGAGAGCTTGATCTTGAGAAAGGTAGTGGTATAACGTCAAGCCCGTACCATATTCCCATCCTTTTAAATCATCGTTATAACCCGCAAAGTTCGACCATCTAGCTAAGAAATCATCACTTAGTGAAAGATCAAAATCGATATCGGTGATCTCTCCTGTCTCTTGCTTATCTTGATAAACACGTTGAGTCAGCCTAACTACGGCATCTGTAGTCAAAGGGTAGGTAAAACGATAGCGAGCTTCGATTCGTGGGCGCAGTGTTGCTTTGATATTGAAACTACTGTAACCCTTGGCATAGGCATCGTAGCGTAAACCTAATGCACTTTCTAATTCTTCTGAGTCGTTAGGGAAGAAATCAAAGAACTCTTCATCGCTGACTGATTCATAGATCAACTTCAACCGCTTACTGACAAAAGGAAGATGTAAACGCGCATTGAGTTTTGTTGAGTAGCCCACGTCACCACCTTCAGAGTAGATGAAATCGTTGTACCAACGGACGGACGTGCCAGCTCTAGCATCTTCTGTAATACGGTCATCAACAAAGAAGCTATCGAACCACAGGGCGGGTTGACAAAATTTACTGTTTAGGAAGTGGTAGGCTTTTTCTAAAGGAGCGTCTTCTAATGGCTGGCTGTGACACTCATTCTGTTCCTCCGCTTTAACAGAGTAGGACATGAGTGAAGCTAATAATGAGGTGCTAACTATCCAACGACTCAATGGAACCTGTTTGTTATTCTATATATCAATAGTTTAACTATAACCAAGCGATTACAACAATGCGACTTTTTAGTGGTTTATCGTGACTTTTGAGGTAGAGGCCGACAAATGAAAACGGACTCAGAAGGTGAGTCCGTTTGTGTTTACATTGATCTGTTTCTAGAACAATATTTGACCGAGCAAGGTCAAAATGTCTTAGTATCTAGATTACATTGCCGCTTCGAAGATTGCTGAAATCTCTTCGTGGGTTGCTTGTTTAGGATTAGTGAAACCACAAGCATCTTTCAGTGCGTTGTCAGAAAGTGTAGGGATGTCTTCAAGCTTCGCACCTAGTTTTGCGATACCTGTTGGGATATTTACGTCGTTTGCTAGTTGAACAATCGCGTTGATCGCTGCTTCTGCACCTTGCTCTGGTGTCATGCCTTCAATATTCACACCCATTGCTTTTGCAACGTCACGTAGACGCTCAGGGCAAACCTGCGCGTTGTAGCGTTGAACGTGTGGAAGCAAGATAGCGTTGCATACGCCGTGTGGAAGGTCGTAGAAACCACCTAGTTGGTGCGCCATCGCGTGAACATAACCAAGAGAAGCATTGTTGAAAGCCATACCTGCCATGAATTGCGCATAAGCCATTTGTTCACGAGCTTCAATATCGTCGCCATGTGCTACGGCTGTTCTCAGGTGTGCTTGTACAAGTTCAATCGCTTTAATTGCTACTGCATCTGTAATTGGTGTTGCTGCGATAGAAACGTAAGCTTCGATTGCGTGTGTTAACGCATCCATACCGGTTGCAGCAGTTAATGATGCAGGTTTAGCAAGCATCAACTCAGGATCGTTTACGGAGATAAGCGGTGTTGTGTGTTTATCAACGATAGCCATTTTAATGTGACGAGCTTCATCGGTAATGATGCAAAAGCGGGTCATCTCAGACGCTGTTCCTGCCGTGGTATTAATCGCAATCAACGGCATCATTGGCTTTTCAGACTGATCAACGCCTTCGTAATCAGCAATCTTGCCACCGTTAGAAGCAACCAGTGCGATACCTTTTGCGCAGTCATGCGGAGAGCCACCACCAAGAGACACAACAAAATCACAATCATTGTCTGTAAGCAGTTCAAGGCCATCATTAACGTTGGTGATGGTAGGGTTTGGTTGAGTGCCATCGAAGACAACAGCTTCAACACCACGTTGGTTAAGAAGATCTTGGACCTGCTTTACCACACCAATTTGGTTCAGGATTTTATCGGTAACAATAAGCCCTTTTTTAAAGCCTTGAGACTGAATACTATCAGCAGCATCTTTCAAACAGCCTGTGCCCATGAAGTTGATTGTAGGGATGTAGAATGCACTAGACATTGGAAAACTCCGTTAATTATGATTTTTGGTTTCTTTTATGTTGTCGGTAATCAGAAGGGAGTCTTTTGATCTGAGATAAGTTTGAGCCCGAACTACCACTTTGTAATTATGTGGTGTGATAGGGCTCATATAGCAATCGTTTTTATGGTTTTATTGTGTGTTTATTATCAACATCGAAAAGCTGAATTTTGGTAGATATGCAGGGATATTGATGAATAATGTGGCGAAAAATACACATTATCGTCTTGGTTCATCTTCGTTAGAAAGGATTATTTCAAGTTCAGGCTGAGTTAGACTGTGTGTAGGTTCTGCTTCTGAAATTTCATTTTCTTCTGGCTCTTTATCATAGTATTTAACAAGAAAAGGAGTAAGCATGATAGATGACGGTAAGAAGTGCTTCATAATACCTCCGGGTATTTGAGTGTATTTCTTGTATGGTATTGGTTTAATATGTGGCAAAATTTGCGATACATCATGACTTGTTGCTTGTTTTCTATAAATTCTTAGAACTATATTCAGGCTCACAAAAATGGTAGTAGAATGAACACTTAGCCTTTGAAGCTAAGAAAGAACAAAAATAACACGGCTAGATAGCGCGAATAATAGGACAGATAATGAAGTACGATTGGATATTCTTTGATGCAGATGAAACCTTGTTCCATTTTGATGCTTATCAAGGAATGAAGCTGATGTTTTCTCGTTTTGGGGTGGATTTCAGCGAGCAAGATTATTCGGCTTACCAAAAGGTTAATTTACCACTTTGGGTTGATTACCAAGATGGTCGTATTACCGCAGACCAACTGAAACACACCCGCTTCGAAAGCTGGGCCGAGAAACTAGAAACAACAACGGCTGCTTTAAACAGTGCATTTTTAACAGCGATGGCAGACATCTGTTCATTATTACCGGGTGCACAAGAGTTGATGGAGTCTTTAAAAGGCAAAGTGAATATGGGCATCATTACTAACGGTTTTACAGAGCTGCAGTCAATCCGTTTAGAGCGCACCGGAATGACAGATTACTTTGATCACGTGATTATTTCTGAAGAGGTTGGGGTAGCCAAACCGGACGCCCAGATTTTTGAATATGCACATAAGCTGGTGGGATTTCCATCCAAGCAAAGAGTGTTGATGGTTGGAGATAACCCGCATTCAGATATTCTAGGTGGGCTAGATTTTGGTATCGAGACTTGTTGGTTAAACAGCCAAGAAAAGGCAATACCTGCGGGTATCAACCCTCATTATCAAGTTAAGTCACTGGCTGACTTACAAGCGCTTTTATTGGCTTAGGCAATAACAACTAGCACCAACGAATACGCAATAACAAATAGTTTATTTCGTAAATTGCTCAATATTCGGAAGTCGCTTAAGTTTTCGCAAATTAATAACCGATGGCCGAGTACGAAAATATACTCGGCCAAATATTTTAAACTTGGTTTAGCTTACAGAGTGATGACCACAAACAGATAAAGGAAGAGGCGTGCTGAAATCTCATCGTTATAGCTGCTACGGTATTATCGCCATTTTATTGTGGAGCTGCTTGATTGCTCTGTCTCGTAGTGTGTCAGAACAGCTTGGTCCAGTTGGTGGTGCAGCCAGTCTCTACACTGTGAGTGCGCTGTTGTTAGTGTGTGTGATGGGGTTACCAAAACTGTCACGCTTCTCTAAGTCTTACCTACTGATCGGTGGCGCGCTGTTTGTTTGCTATGAGATTTTCTTGGCTCTTGCTTTGGGAATGGCGAACAGTCGACATCAGGCAATAGAAATGGCCGTTATCAACTATTTATGGCCAGCACTGACGGTGTTATTTGCGGTACTACTGAGCGATAAGAAGATTAACTGGTTGGTTTATCCAAGTATCTTCTTGGCATTTTTTGGGGTGGCTTGGAGCATCAGTGGTGATCAAGGTCTTTCTGTCGACCAAATTGCAGCCAACATTGCGACCAACCCAAAAACTTATTCAATGGCGTTCTTTGGTGCGATTATTTGGGCTGTTTATTGTAATTACACCCAGCGCGTTGCGAAAGGGCAGAATGCGATTGTGCTGTTCTTTATCGCTACGGCGGTCACTCTGTGGATTAAATACGCACTGAGTGATGAAACCGGTATGGTAATGACAACCAGTGCTGCAATTGATTTAGCATTAGCTGGCGCTTGTATGGGCGCAGGCTATGCACTTTGGAACACGGCGATTCTTGGTGGCAACATGGTGTTTTTGGCAACCATGTCGTACTTTACGCCAATCTTCGCGACGCTACTTTCCTCTGTGATTTTGGGCTTGTCATTGACTATGACGTTTTGGCAGGGCGTATGTATGGTAACGATTGGCTCTTTAGCTTGCTGGTGGGTAACAAGAGAAAAACCGACGGCAAAGGCGTCGGCTTCTAAAAAGGTTCAATCTCAGTCTTAATTTGCGCTTATGTCCCAGCGTCATTTGCTAGGTGAAAGCTTAGCTCGCGACATTGAGGTTCAGTTGCAGCTCATAAGGCATTTTAGATAAGCGTCGCTTAAGTTGGCGGCGCGTACGTTCTATATCATCGACCGCAATGGCTTGTTGGTTGTTGGTATGGATATCAACGTTAATTCTTAGCTCCGGCCCAACTTTTGTTACACCGATTAGCTCTAAATCTTGCTCTGCATCTTTGTCTACAGCGATAACGTTTTTATCTACCGTGTCACAAATATCTTTGGTTGCCGACATCATAAGCAGTTCACGCATTGCTTCTCTTAGCATATCGAAAGGTACTTTGATGAAGTAGAAAGACATCAGCAACATCATCGTTGGATCAGCATATACTGCGTACTCTGCTAGCGGAGAAAAAGTAATTAACCAAGCCGCCACGAAACCTGCCGTTACCGCTACACTCAACAGTGTATCCATTTGCCACTGCTTAGATTCAGCTTGAATCAGACCAGAAGAAATACGCTTACTTTTATTGGCGATGTACCACCAAGCGTAACCACAACCCAATACGTTGAAAATACCAAACAGAGTCGCGATAGAAGCATCGACTTCACGACCACCTGTCATCAAAGCACCGATCGCTGAATACAATGAGTAACCAACCACAAGCAGAATAACAATGGCTTTAATTGCGATAACAATCGGTTCGATGATCGCTCGACCAAACGGGAACTCTGTGTCTGAAGGGCGATTAATGTATTTTGAGGCAGCTAGTGACAATAAAGTTAACAGTAAGCTAATGAGAGAATAGACACCGTCAAATACTATGACTAGAGAGCCGACGAGAAGGCCTAATACCAGTCCACCGGTGGCGAAGCCTGATGCTAAAAGGGCTGAGAACAAGAGTACTCCGTTTTCGTTTTGGCTTTTCCTGTCACACATAATATTTTCCAGATGTTTTTGATAACTTCATTGTTCTAATATTGAGTTGGCTTTACAAACTTTATCTGATGATGGCTATATGCATTATTTAATTTTAATAAGTAAATCTATAATATTCATATATTTAGTTTTATTTTTAGGTGTCAATAAAATTGACGATGACTGTTTTTGGGGTAAAGTGTGCAAGTGAAATAGGATGGTTTATCATTAGTTAAATATATCTGTTGTTGTGCATTTTATAGATGTGTGAATTTGAACTGCTATTACTAAGGAGTAGGTGCATATGAAGTTTGACGATATCAGTGATAACGAGTTGTGGGTGATTGCTAACCCGATCATGGATAATCTGATGGAAGGTTCAACCAAAATTGACCATGATCTGCATTGCAGGGACTTTACTCAGCGAATGAAAGATATTGTTACGCCAGATTACTTAGAAAAGGTGTGCCATCATTATCAACATAGCAATGGCTTTTTTGCTGAGCGTGAGCCTGTCGCGCTGTTTAGACGTTCCGATTCAATTGCCTTTGTTTGGAAGCAAGCATACACGATTGCTAGAGGCGAATTTGTGGCTGAAATGGTGCTGGTAGAAGAAGACGGTCGCTACTTGGTAGACCATGTGATGGTTTTCTAATCTAGGAAGTCTATGATCGTTTTGCATCGATTTGGAAATCACCTGTTTAGATATTAACCGTTAGAAATCAAACAAGTAGTCGCTGAGCTGGTCGGCTAACCAATTCATTCCTGGGTGTTCAGCCATCCCTGCTGCTGTAAACATGCAGTAATCCTCTTGCGTCAAGCCGTAAGTGTGCTTGATCACCGCTAATTCCTGCTCGCGCAATAAATGACGAATTAATGGTTCAGGCATTACGCCCCAAGCTTCTTCTCGTAAGATTGTATCTAGCATAAAGTCAAAGCTAGAGAAACCTATGTAACGGCGAGAGAATGGCTCAAGCTCAGGATTATCCTTTTCGTTAAGGTAAACCATGGTCGCTTGCATTGAATTTCTCAATACTTCATCAGAAACACGTCGCATCGCACTCAGATCATGCCCTTTCTTACACACAGACATCATTCGAATTTTACCGAGTGGATTGTAGATAATCCTTGGATCGTCAACACGTTCGTAATCGACACCAAATGCGAAGTCGACTTGTTGGGTTTCAACGAGGTTAGCTAAATCGCCGCTCGACGCGAGAACGAAGTTGAATGAAGTCGACGGGTACTTGTTGTTTAAGGTATGAGATAAGTCCTGCCACATCTCATCGGGTAGGGAATCATCTCGTGCAATCCAAATCTCTGCGTTGAATTCGCCCGAGACATGCAGGCAGGTTTGTTTAATACGCGCAGCCGTTACTAACATGCCTTCGCAGTCTTTGTAGATGGCTTTACCTGCTTCAGAGAGTTCAACGTGGTTTCCGCTGCGCACGAACAGTTCGACATCTAACTCTTTTTCCAAGGCTTTAATCGACATACTGAGTTTGGTTCGGTTGCATTCAAGCTGTCGCGCTGCTTCAGATACTGACCCTAAATCAGCAACAGAACAAAAGGCTTGGACTTGAGAAAGGTTCATTTCATTTCCATATTGAGCGGGTGTCGGTGCATATTATCTGAATATTGTGCTGACTATCTTAGAAATAGTCCATCTTTGCATGATAACTCTATGACGAATTGACTAATTTGGTTTACTCTGGAGAAGTTCCGAACCTACAAGAAGTAAAGATGGAGGCCATGATGGCGAAACAATGGGACGAATACGCCGTTGATTGGGATAAAGATCCCGCGACCGCAGTATTCGCACAGTCCGTATTTGACCAGTTAACACAGCTCGTTAATTTGAACGGAACCCGTGTCCTTGATTTTGGTTGTGGTACAGGACTACTCAGCCAGAAAATATCTCCTTTAGCAAAAGAGATCATCGCACTTGATATCTCCGAAGGGATGATTGAAGAGTTAGATAAGAAAGAGTTGCCTAACGTTGAACCGGTTGTGGATATTTTATCGCGCGGACTTGCAGCGCAGCATCCAGCATTCAGAAACCAGTTTGACGTAGTGGTAGCTTCTTCGGTGTGTGGTTTTATCCCTAACTTACAAGACACAGTCAGTCTTATTTACACGTTGCTTGAAAACGATGGCACGTTTGTACACTGGGATTGGTACTTAGACAATGACAGTGATGATTATGGCGTTAGCCAACAGCGCTCTGAAAACGTATTAAGTGCAGCCGGTTTTTCAGTTGTCGAAGTATCAACACCGTTCTCGATTGATACGCCACAAGGTACTTTGAAAGTATTGATGGGTGTTGGACGAAAACAAGTACTTCCTCATCTGTAATAGAGAATACATCTTGAGCTAGCATTCAGAGTACTCCTTCAAACACTAAACCCACATTAACGACTTAAGGTCAGTGATGTGGGTTTTCTATTTTTAGTCGTTTGTGTTCCAAACAGGCGAGCTAGTGAGTGCTTTTTAATATCTTCACTACCACTACCACTACCAACGGCAATACTGATTTCCTCTTTCCCATTTTGATCATAGATAAGTTAGTTACCGGCAAGTAATAAACTGGTAGTTTCCATTTTGGAAATGTATCGTTGACTACATTTCATTAGTGGAAATACGGCTGTGAGATATAAAATAAGCCCATAATAAGTTTAAGGGTTTCATCATGAGCCACCAATCTGCGTCATCTACTTCTTCACCACTTTCAGATCAACAACAACGCTTTAGCAATATCATTTCAGATGCCAACCTGTCTCCAAAACAGAAGTCGAGTTATCTTGCTTTAGAAGCCGAAGCCAGCCTGCCGTATATGCCGGTAAGCAACGAAGTAGAGGAAGCCTTACAACAAGGTGTGCTATGTGACATGTTTGAAGGCCACGCTCCATTTAAGCCGCGCTATGTACTTCCAGACTATTCTAAATACTTATATCAAGGCTCAGAGTATTTAGAGCTTAGCGCGGCAACCAATTTTGATGAAGCGTTGAACATGCTTACCATTATCTACCATCACGTTCCATCTGTGACGTCGATTCCGGTCTACCTAGGACAGCTGGATGATGTATTGATGCCTTTTGTTGGTGACCTAACCGATGAACAGGTATATCAAAAACTTAAGCTGTTCTGGATCATGTTGGATCGCACGCTTCCTGATGCGTTCATGCACGTTAATATCGGTCCAACAGACAACGTTGTGTGCCGTACGATTTTGCGCGTAGATGCTGAACTGAAGCAGATCGCACCAAACCTAACCTTTATGTACGACCCTGCTGTGACCCCTGACGATCTACTTCGTCATGCGGCAAGCAATATCTGCGAGTGCGGTAAACCACATATCGCAAACTATCCAGCGCATGCCGAGGCTTACGGCGACAAGCGTTTTGGTATTGTGAGCTGCTATAACTCTTTGCCTCTAGCGGGTGGTTCAAACACCTTGGTGCGTATGAACCTTAAGCAAGTGGCGTTGAAGTCTGAGGATAGTGCTGATTTCTTACGACAAGTATTGCCGAATTACAGTGGCAAAATGGTTGAACTGATGAACGCACGTAGCCGCTTCTTGCATGAAGAGTCTCACTTTTTTAAAGGATTCCTGGCCAAAGAAGGCCTTATTGAAGAAGACCGATTTGCGCCAATGTTTGGCATTTATGGCATGGCTGAAGCGGTAAACATTCTGTTGGAAAAAGAAGGTAAAGCAGGGCGCTATGGTCACGATGAACAAGCTAATCAACTTGGTCACCGCATTTCTGAAAAGCTGGCTGAGATCGTTGAAAGCTCTGAAGTGAAGTATGGGCTTGAGGGTAAAGCTTTGCTGCATGCTCAAGGCGGTATTAGTTTAGATGAAGATGTGACTCCGGGTGTGCGTATTCCTTATGGCACCGAACCTGACCCAGTCTCTTACGTTCGCGCTACCGCGGGTCACCATAAGTTCTACACCTCGGGTATCAGTGACATTCTTACCATCGACGAAACAGTGAAATCTAATCCTGAAGCGATGTTCAATTTGTGCAAAGGGGCGATTCAAGCGGGTTACCGTGAGTTTACGGCTAACGTCGCGTCAAATGATCTGGTTCGCGTGACAGGTTATATGGTCAAGCTATCTGATATTGCAAAATATGATGAGCAAGGTTCACGTACCAATACCACATTCTTAGGTGCTGAAGCGGCTAAAAACACAGGCATTCTTGAGCGCAAACCACGAGTAGCGAGTTTAGAGATGTCACCGACGTACGCTTAATACTTAAGCGTACATATGACAGCGAGCTTAAGTATCGTACTAATACTATGAATAATAAAAGTTTCTGATCTAATGACTCAAATGGCTAGGGTTAAAAATAATAAGACAGAAAAACAAGCGAAGGTCAGCCGTGTGCTGACCTTTTCTTGTGTTGACGGACCGGGAAATCGCTTGGTGCTGTTTCTGCAAGGTTGTAATTTTGATTGCATTACTTGTCATAATCCACACACCATCAATCATTGCAACCATTGTGGAGGCTGCGTTAGTGACTGCCCAAGTGGCGCACTATTTTTGACTAAAGGTAAAGTTGTGTGGGACCCGGCAGCCTGTACAAATTGCGATCAGTGCATCGATAGCTGCGCTCATAAGTCGAGTCCGAAAATTACCACCATGACGGTCTCTGAGATTCTTACTCTCGTTAAACATAACGCATTCTTTCTGAGCGGTATCACTGTCTCTGGCGGTGAGGCGACGATGCAACTGCCGTTTATTATCGAGTTGTTCCAAGCAATTAAAAGTGATCAGCAATTAGCACACCTTACGTGCTTTATTGATAGTAATGGTTCGTTACCAATACAAGGTTGGGAAAGAGTATTACCATACCTTGATGGTGCGATGATTGACTTAAAATCATGGCAATCGGAAACGCATCAATGGCTTGTCGGAAGAGGCAACCATCGAGTATTCAAAGCCATTAACTACCTTGCTGAGAAAGGCAAACTGCATGAAGTTAGGTTGTTGCATATCCCAAATAAAAGCGATCTCGAAGATGAAATTGAACAGGTGGGATGTTACTTGAAGGTGCTGCCTAGTGATGTTGGAATTCGACTGAATGCGTTTCAACATCATGGCGTGATTGGCGAAGCGTTAGATTGGCCGACATGCACCGAACAACAGATGCAGAGCTTTCACGATAAGCTCTACACCATAGTTCAAAGGCCGATACAAACCCCTGGGGTATATACCTAATTCTTTTGAAGCCTGCTTTCACAAAAGGAATTAGCTTGTTAGAGTTGCTTCCAGTTAATACCTAGGCTTCTAAGAACAAGTCACACAACCATTTGATCGCTTGGTCATTCATGTTGGGTTTGTTCCATACCAAGCTATACGCGACCTTACCGTAATCAAAAGGCAAGGGTTTGCTCACTAAACCTTGAGCTTGTTTAGCTTGTTCAGCCCACTGCTTAGAACAAGTGAACAAGAAAGGTGTGTGATGGCACAGCACAGCCGCAGCACCAAAATCTGCTACCGATATCGCCATCTCTCGTGGTTTATGACATTGAACCAGGTTTTGCTCAAAGTAAGGCTTGGAGAGTTCATTATCTAAGATCCCAATATGCTTATAATCTAAATAACCTTCAACGGTCAGGTCCCGCTGAGCGAGAGGGTGGTGTGTGCCCATTAAACATACCATTTCGTCTGGAAGAATCGTTTCCCAAACCAGTTCTTTGTTATCTGTTGGGGGCTGGGAAATATCATGAGGTAACAAGATCAAGTTTACCTTGCCACTAAGCAGAGCATCGAAGCCGAGTTGTTGCTTGGAGTAGATATTGAGCTTAGCTTTGGGGGCGAGTTCGGTGGTGATTTTGCTGATTTTAGAAGCGAAAACTTCAAAGGTACTTTCACGCATCGACAGCGAAAAGCTACCTTGGTATTTTTGAGGTGAAAAACTTTTTTGATGAAGCAATCCATTCATACTTGAAAGGATCGCGTGAACAGTCGGAGCTATCTGCAATGCAAATGGTGTCGGGATCAGCTTGGTGCCATCTCGGTAAAACAGTTCGTCATTTAGAATGTCGCGTAGTTGAGATAAGGTTTTGCTTACACTCGAAGGGCTTACACAGAGTTGCTCTGAGGTTTGCGTGACGCTGTGGGTATTTAGCATAATATGAAGCGCAGTGAGGTGCTTAAGGCTCACTCTAGATAAGTGTAAATAATCCATTTGTGACTCACGCATTAAGAATGGCTTGTGATTTTGCTTAATCCACACAATCACACAAGCCAAATTAGATAAAGGTTATTAACGAGCTAATTTATGGTGAGCTCGTGAAAAGTGGCCAGCGCAAAACGCACCGACAATCGATAGCTCACCCGCCAGACACAGTGCAGCACATACCTCAGCGAGGGCTTGTGATTTACCATTGCCGTGAAGACCAAGTAAATCGAGACACGCCTTTTGACTTGGCAGGCCAGTACCGCCGCCCACTGTTCCTAACATTAAATTAGGCAGTGTTACGCTCGCGTACAAACCGCCTTCTTTGTTGATTTCCATACGAGTCATGCCTATTGCTGATTCAGCAACACACGCTGCGTCTTGGCCACAAGCAATGTAGAGAGCAGCTAGTGCATTGGCATAATGGGCATTAATGCCGATAGTGCCGCTCAAAGCACCGCCGACAGTGGTCATCTGGCCAAACTGAACCATCTTCTGTGGCGTGGTATGTAGGTACTTAGCAACCAATTCTGGGGATATATTCACCTCAGCGGTGACTTTTTTGCCACGAACGCTTCGTAAGGTTTGTGTATTGGCTTTCTTGTCGCCTGATAAATTGCCATCGAGAAAGGCATGATCAGGCTTAACTGGCGTATTTTCTATGATGTACTCAAATACGGCATTGGTCGCGATAGTCACCATATTTTGACCAGAGGCATCTCCAGTTAGAAATTCAAACACCAAGTAAACATGGTTACCCTCGATGTTGATATTGATGTCGGTAAGTTTGCCGTGTGAGGTTGTCGATTCCGCCAAGGTTTTAAATTGGTCATATTGAGTCACGGCCCAAGCCACAAACTGCCCGGCTTCAACTAACCCTTGGAATGCAAAGCCTGGGGTACGAGTGACGCCTTCGTTTAACAACATTGCACTTGCGCCACCACAAGCGGTAATCAGCTTTGAGCCACGGTTATAAGATGCAACAAGTGCAGCTTCAGTTGTTGCTAGCGGTACCAGGTAGTCACCCTCAGCGAATAAGCCATTGACTCTTAGTGGACCAGATATACCAACAGGGATTTTCACTGTTCCAATAAAGTGCTCGATGTTTTTTTCGTAGGCTTGGAATTGACTTTGCGTATGCGGGTCGAGTAGCTCTTGTTGTGATTCTGAATTATTGAGAGCAGCCCAACGGCGCGTTAGATTCTTTTCTGTCAGGTACGGGCTCGGAGTCAGTTTATTCACTGGCTTTTCAAAATGAGGTTGAAGCTTTTTTTCTAATTCGTCTGCGGAGATGTCGCCCCCTAAAATAGAAACATAGTCACGGCGATGCAGATTTAGTTTTGGCATAAATAGTATGAAGTAAAGTTTGCGCAGCAAAATTGATTTGCGCTGATTCTACCGAGTAATAAGCCAGAAACAAGCATCTGATATAATGAGTTACAGTTTGTGTGGTTGTGATGACAAAAAGGAGCTAATGATGGCTCAAAAAATGGCCTTTGAGACGTTATTCTAAATATGGATGTCGAGAAGACTACCGATGGCTTCATTTTGACGGTCAATCACGCTGGCTCCCACACGGTTGTAATTTGCACTTTGTGTCAGCTTTAAGATTGCATCGTTTGACGAGGTAATGGGATCAGCTTCTTTCTCTTTAAAAGAAATGGATTGGTCAGGTTCTACTTGATTAAAGCTCAAGTCGCTACCTTGGATTTGGTCGTCGGGGTTGGATGTGTGTTGAGAGGCTTGGTTGAGTTCGAGCGCTGCTTCTTCAGCCATATTGGTTGACTGCTGAATAATGGCATAACCAGATTGAATTCCCGATATCGACATAGCAGAACCTTTAATTGACATACGGACTAAGTCTAGGTGGACGATATATTGAGCGCAATGATGATTTGATAAAACTTACTATGAAACGATGAACTTAAGCTAAAATAGTGACGGGTGTCTACTAATTGAACAGGTCATTTAGCGCGTTTAGCTCTTCATCAGTCAGAAGAGATGGCTTATCCAGCTCAAGACTTCCGTCGATCTCGCCTTGAAGCGCTTTAAGTTGTTGAGGATTGAGAAGCTGTATTTGCTCCTTAAACGCTTCAAATTGTTGTGTATTCATAGTGTGACCTTTGTTCAAATCCATATGCTCTATAGAGCATAGCCTACTGATTCGGAAAATCAAACAAGATTAAGTGAATATTAAATGAAGTTTGATAGTTCCCAAAACTAAGACAACTATAAATTGCTTTGGTCATTTTTTGTCCGAGAAATGTTAGGCAAAGTTATGGCTTGGTCAATCAATGTCAGAAAATTCCCACAATGTAAAAATCTCCTCAGCCCTTATCGCATAAGGTCGCGTAATAGTTTGTCTTGCCTCCTTATCGGTATTGGTAGAGTGAGTTTTTGCTATTGATAGAACAATGTACAAATAAAAGGGTGGTTAATAATTGCTCGATCTTGGCTATCTTTTTGTTTTTACAGTATTTTGTTTATTTCTCAAGACGCGCCTGTGTCGAGCGACTTATCAATCTTAACTTTTACCGCAAATTTGGTCGCTAAGGTATGGAGTTCTGGAAGCATTCGATAAATCAAATGAAGCTGTTGTAAGACCATTCTGACAGAGCTTTCATCTTCTTCTCGCCATTCACTTAAACGCTGATCAAGCTCAGGGTCGTAAGAATTTTTCACTTCACACTGTTCTTGATGAGAATAGAGCTGATCATTGAGAGCGTTGAGATGCTCATGTATGACACGGTGTGCGTCCAATACCAGTTTGTGTGTGGCTTCGTCATCGATACGAGTCCGATGGGCACCGAGTGCTGAAATATAGCTTAGTAAAGCATGATTGAGCGTAAGGAATCGAAAGCTCTCATCTTCTGAGGTGCGATATTTGCCCGGCTCAACCAACATGCTGCTGATGGCCACTGTTAGGTTCGCATCGTTATTGTGTGCGCTGCGACGTGCAATACGGTAATTTAGCGTGTCTTTTTTACCTACACGGTACTGACCAATGATTTGAGCCAGGTAGTTTTTATTTGAAGCGAGGGCGTCTGCCATGACTTTATGTAATCGCTTTGATTGCCAGTCTGGTAATACGTAGATCACAGCGAGTACGGCGAGAGCACAACCTATAAAGGTGTCAGCTAATCTTGGAAGTACAACGGCGAAGCCTTCTCCAAGTTGATTAAAACAGAATAATACCAATAAGGTAATGAAGCCCGTTGCGAAGCCATAGTTATTAATGCGGAATGCAAAGAACATCACGCCACTAATGACAATGAAAACCAATTGGCTCTCTTGGGAAGGGAAGAAAGTCAGTAACGGAACCCCAATGAGTAAACCTGCTACCGTGCCAATGACACGGGCGGTCAGTTTTTGTCGAGTTGCGCTGTAGTTTGGCTGACAAACGAACAGCGTCGTGAGCAGAATCCAATAACCACGTTCAATATTAAAACCTTGGATGATTCCGTAACCGAGTGTGAGCGTAATAGCCATGCGGATTGCGTGGCGAAATAGCATGGAGTCGGTATGCAGATTGGCTCTGATCTTTTGCCACATTGCTGTCAAAGTATGTGGGTTCGTATCGTCTAACACACCTTCTTCTAGTTTTTCGGCATCTGGATTACTGATATTCGATAGCTGTTTTTCAACGGTAGCTAGGTTGTTGAATAGATAATTCAATTGGTTTAACAGTGGCTTCCATTCTGGCTTGTTCTGTTGCTGTAAATGATTCAGTGAAGACATCAATTCATCAAGTGCCAGTACAGATTTGTCGCCATGTTGATATTCAGCACCAACTTTTAATGACGCCGCAACTTCTTTACAGGCCGCAGCTTGAGCTTCGAGCAGGTATTTGAAGCGAAACAGAACATCAGAACGTTCGAAATGTTTAGCTAGCTCTTGATAGCGATAGTGGCTTGAACTGACACGTTCATGAATATCTTGCGCGATGAAATAGGTGTTTAGGAACCGGTCACTTGGGCCATCAATGTGCCCTCGCTTGGAACGGTTAAGCAACGTTGCTTTGCACATGTTTAGTGCATTAACGGTGCTGGCATTCAACTTAGCTTCAATTATACGGTGTGGCTGTGGGATAAGGTCAGACACAGGATAGAATAGCTCCGCCTTTGATCCCATATAGGTGCCAATTTGATCAAATACGGTAGCAAGGTTCTGTTGCACGGGTTGCATTGGCCATACAATTTGCCAAATCATTGACATGAAGTAGTACCAAGCTGCCCCTGTTAATAGCAGCAAAGGCTGAAACCATAGGTTGGTACTTTCGTGAGCGCCAAGCATGGTGTAGATAGCGACCAACAGCGAGCCAAACGCGATGCTGGCGTATTTAGGGCCAATCGCTCCGAGTATGATGAAAGAGAAGGTTGAAACGAAAAGCCCTATCGCGAACAGCCAAGGTGTATCGAAAAGAATCTCAATAGAGAAGGCTGCAACAGCGAAACAGATAAAGGTCAACGTGAGTGCTTTCAATCGACCAGTAAAGCTGTCATCACTTTCCGCTAGAGCAGCAGCAATGACGCCTAAAATAAGTGGGGTGATGAGTGTGTTTTGTCCATAATACCAAGCAGGCACCACAACACCGAGTAGGGTGATGAGAATTAATACGCTGTAATTTATGGTTTTATTCGCCCAATAGAGGCGTAATTTGGCAGAAAAGTCCACAGTCGCTCACTTGACACACTAAAACCATAATCCTAACAGAAATCAAGCACAAGAATTTGATACTTATCCATAATTGTCCCTAGATGGTCATGAAAGCGTCGATAAGATATGAGATATTATTAATTCTGATTGCATCATGATATAAATTCAATATTCCCAATTAAGAGCACGCTCCAATGCAGCTAAGCGCTAACAAGACTGCACAGTTTTTTATTCAAAATGAGTATCATCAGGTCGAACTTGATGGTCCACGCCTACTGTTGTCTTCAGTGGGTAGTGAAGAACGTATCCCGTTTACTATTTGGAGTGGCAAGATCGCGATAAAGCGCGGCTTGTTTTGGGGATCGTTGCAGTTTTTTGCTAACCAACAAGATGGCAAACAGCGCAGCTGGTTAGTGCAAGGGCTACCTTGGGATCAGTGTCGTCAGTTTGCTCGAGCCTCCGTTGCCGCTTATCAAAAATGGCATGACACTCAATGTGAACAACTCGCGGAACACGTCCCTCAATGGGAAGCTGAATTAACTCGTTTGGAGCAACTTCCTGCTTTCTTGCCGCATTCCAAGGTCAATACTTGGGTTGAAATGGTCAATTCAAGTTTAGAAAATATGACGATGACGCTAGAAGAAGCGGCTCAGCGTATGCCAAACCGATTTGCTCGTATGCAGCCATGGTTGTTAGAAACCGAGATTAAACAAGCTGAACGAAATCAACAGTGGCTAGAAACTGAAAGGAAGAACTGGGAAGTGCTGTTTGCACAATGTGAGTCATCACCGTTGAATTTGTCTCAGCAATACGCGGTTTTGATGAACGACGACCATAACCTCATTCTTGCTGGTGCAGGGTCAGGTAAAACTAGCGTTCTGACGGCTCGTGTTGCTTATTTATTGCAAAGCCATCAGGCTCAAGCTGAAGAGATTCTATTGCTTGCATTTGGTCGAGAAGCGGCTGACGAAATGAAACAGCGTCTCGATAGCAAAATTGGCTTATCAGCTGAAAAAGTTCAAGTCAGCACTTTCCATCAATTAGGTTTGAAGATACTGAATCAAGTAGAAACCGAACGCGTTGTTATTTCTCCTCTCGCGCTAGACAATAATCAACGCCAAGCATGGTGCATTGATTGGTTGAAGAAGCACTGGATGACGCCGACCAACTTCAAGCGTTGGCAAAAACACCTGTCTAAATGGCCAATCGCGTATTTGACCGGAGATGATGAACTTGGTAGTCATGTATCGAACCTTAAGTTAATCGGTTGGCTCGAAAAACAACTTGAGCAGTTAAACGCGTCGGGCTTATCGAAGAAAGAAGTCCAGCAACAGTTAATCGACCATCGGGATTACACGCGCTTAAACAGTGAACTTTCATTGTGCTGGCCGTGTGTCATCGCATGGCAGAAAGCGCTAAAAGAAGAGAATCATATCGACTTCTCGACCATGATTAGTCGTGCGACTCAATACGTGGAGAAGGGCAAGTTTGTCTCGCCTTGGAAGTTCATCATGATCGATGAATACCAAGATATCTCACCTGATCGTCTTGCTCTGGTTGAAGCGCTTTGTAATCAGTCGAAGGCTCAACACCAAGCTTCTATCTTTGCAGTCGGTGATGACTGGCAGTCTATCTACCAGTTTGCAGGTGCAGATGTTGATCTAACTACGGGCTTTAAGGATCGTTTTGAGAGCTCGACTATTCATCATCTAGATACAACTTATCGCTTTAATAATCAGTTAGGTGCGGTTGCCAATCGCTTTGTACAAGAAAACCCGATTCAGTTGCCGAAAGAGCTGAACAGCTTTAAGCAACAAAAGCAGAAGGCGGTCTATAGTGCGCCAAGTAAAGAAGTGGAGAAGATCCTCGATCAATTGAATCGACAATCGAAAGGTAAAACCAAAAAATCTGTCTTGTTGCTTGGTCGTAATCATTACCACAAGCCTGAATTGTTAGAAGATTGGAAAAAAATCTACACTTCGATTGATATCAATTTTATGACCTGCCATGCGAGTAAAGGTAAAGAAGCCGACTTCGTGATTATCCTTTGTGTTGATGAAGGACAGTTCCCGGCTAAAAAGAAGCAGCTACACATTGATGGAGCATTGACTGAATCGTCTGATGTTTTCCCTTACGCTGAAGAGCGTCGCCTGTTTTACGTAGCAATGACGCGAGCTAAAGAGAAAGTTTGGATTACGCACAGCGGTGATGGTTCTGGCTTCGTACAAGAACTTCATGGCTCTGATTATCCAGTGGTTCGAAAAAGGTAATGTGACTTGATGTGATGGTCTAAGATTAGGTCTCCAAGGCTCGCTTTATTATCAATAAGGCAACGGCATAAAGCACAAGGAATCCGCTATGGAACATGGTTCTATTAACTACATCGAATTTGCTGCACGAGACATCACAGCAACAAAGGTATTTTTTAGCCAAGTGTTTGGTTGGAAGTTTGAAGATTACGGTCCCGAATATTCTGCTTTTGAAGGTAAAGGTTTGATGGGAGGGTTCTATTTGGCAGAGTTAGCTTCTGATGCTGAAAGTGGCGCGGCGCTGATGGTTTTTTATAGCCAAGATCTTGAGCAAACCGAGCGTGATGTGATTGATGCTGGTGGGCATATAAACCGAGAGATTTTTAGCTTTCCTGGCGGACGACGTTTCCATTTTAAAGAACCGAGTGGTAATGAGATGGCGGTGTGGAGCGATAACTAGCTTCGTTCCGAAGCATAGAGTTACTTTTACCAAGCGTTACAAATAATTAAGCCTGCGATAAAGCAGGCTTTTTAGTTCTCGCGTATTGCCGCATCTATATCCAATCCAAGAGTGGATACAGTTAAGTGCGCTCAGCTAGATACGCTTCATAATCTGGAATCTCGATGATCACTTCTTGATCCAACAGAGAAGAATTAAACAAGAAGTTTGCAGTTGCGCGGTTAGTGGCAACAGGAATGTTCCAAACACTTGCAATACGAAGCAACGCTTTTACGTCTGGGTCATGAGGTACCGCATTCAATGGATCCCAAAAGAAAATCAGCATATCGATTTTTCCTTCAGAGATAAGTGCGCCTAGTTGTTGGTCTCCGCCCATTGGACCGCTGATCATGCTCTTGATTGCCAAGCCTGTTTCTTTGCTTAGTAGTGAACCCGTTGTGCCTGTCGCATATAGGAAATGGCTCTGTAGCTTTTCTTTATTTTCCTTAACCCATCTTAGTAGCTCTGGCTTAAAATGGTCATGAGCAACTAAAGCAATATGTTTGTGCGTTGGCATTGTACGCGTTGTTTTTTGCATGAATGTTCCCTAAATTATTGTTCGTATTTTTATTGTTATTGACTACTTAACTCAATATAACACTATGGATTCACACTGAATACCGGCCGAAACTCAGAAGGTGACAAAGAGTCGGCAATAATTTGATCTTTTAATGTTGCAGGGGTGAGCGCTTCAATTGTTGGTGCACTGTGCACCTCATAAGGCTGCCCACGCAAGTAGCTGACGGCTTGTTTTACGGATAAACGACCTTGCTCGACCATTTTATCTGTTGGTGCAAAAAGTACCTTATTCCGCAATAAGCCTCGGTAGATTCCGTGACTCAAATAACTTGAAATTAACCCAATTTCTTTGGTTTTGCCTGCCGCTCGGAGTTCACTGATCGCTGCTTCAATTGCGACCGCGCTGCCCACAATGTATTTGATATCAGGTTGTTCGATGACTTGTTGGACAAGGTTTCTTTGTAGCTCTTTATCGTTATCTGCCCAGTAGCTGATCGCGATTGTCACATCACTGGATTTAATCGCGTCGTAGAAACCTAATGCTACGGGTTTGGTGCCGCCACTGGATTGTGGTCCAAGTAATAGAGCAATAGGGGTTTTGCCTGAGCCTTTAGGATGTAGTTTTGCTAAGTATTCACCGACTTGAAAGCCCATTTGATACCAATCAACCCCCACAGTTCCTTTCAACACTTTTTGTTGTTCTTCACTCACTGTTAATTCGTTAACCGTAGCAAAAACCGGCGTTGAGCCTACCCAGTCGGTAAGATTATCGTGATAAGCGTCAGGTGAAACCGTGCCTAAAATAATGGCGTCAGCTCCCCATTTTGTGCAAAGCACTAATTGAGAAGCTTGTTTGGCAACGTTGGGGTAACCGCCTGCTTCCAAAACTCTGAATTCTACTTGTTGCTTCTCTGCTTCGGAAACCATGCCGTAATTGACCGATAACCAATATGAATCCTTAAGGTGAGGATAAATAGCACAAATCTTCTCTTTCTGTGATGTAGCGGTTGCCGGTTTTATAGGGCTCAAAGGTTCGCTAGCCTGACTTAGGGGCTTTTCAGAATCACTTAAAGATTCACTCGCATTTGTCGAAGCGCTCGTTATCGTAAGCAAAGAGATAAGAAGTTTTGAAGCAAAGGGTTTAGAGAGCATGAATTGCCGTTTTATTGGTATTAGATAAGAAACACTGCAAAATATAGCGTATTCTGCATGGGTAAAGAAGAACGTTTTAAGGTTTAGGTTTTATGTTGTTAGCTTCAGCAAGTATTGGACGCAAGCTGCTGGCCTCATTTTTAGTGATGGCGATGCTCGTTCTTTTGTCTGCATTGATTGGTGTTTCTGGGTTTAGCTTTGTAGCAAAAACAGAGAGAAACGTCGTCGATTCGGCATTACCTGCGATGATTGAAGCTCGTCAGGTTTCTGAATTGAGTAATCGTATTATTTCGTCAGTGCAAACCCTCTCGAATGCTCGAAATGAAGCCGAGAGAAAAGAAGCGGGAACCGTCTTATTCGATCAACTTGAGGCGCTGCTCCAACATATCAAAGAGTTGGGTGTTGATAGCTTTGACTCTGAGCTTCTGAATAAACTCGAAAACAACGTGCAAAGTGTTATCAATACGCTGGCTGAGCTGGGTGTTTCTGTTGAACGTAAGTTATGGCTAACTAAAGAGCTGTCATCTCGTGTCGAAGAGATGCGTTTGCTTGCCGAAGAGCTTGAGCAACTCACTCGAACGCAAGTTCTGAATACTGCCACTATCGCGGTTGCTAATGTCACACATATCTATGACCTGCTAGAGTCACAAGAAACTGATAAAGCCTATCAAGCGCTAGATGCGCTTGTCGAAGTTGATCTCGACCTATCTGAACGTCTGCACGAATTGCATCTCCTCGCATTTAAGATGCTCAACCAAATTGAAGAAACTCAGACGGTAACCAATGTTGAACGTATTCATCAAATCCAAACTGAATTCGAATCTAATCTCAGAATTATGGTTCGCCGTGTAAAAGCGGTAGAAGATCCTACCCGTTCAGCACAGATGTCTCAGCTTCTTGAAGAGTTAAGAAAACGCCAAGTCGTGTTTGATATATCGCTAGAGCAATATGAAAACACCAAGAAGTCAGAGTTTCTGATGCAAAATACGTTGCAGTTGTTTTCTCAATTGAATACCACCGTCAACCAACTTATTGATGACTCAAATTTGAGTACAAAGAAAGCGGTAGATGAACTGACATCTACGCTAAGCTTGGCTCAATGGTCGCTCTCTGTCATCTCGATTATCGGCCTTGTTATTGTTGCCTTTATCGTGTGGCGTGTCGTTTATGTATCAGTGGTGAAACGTCTGACCGAGTATTCTTCAGCGTTAATGTTGATCGCACAGGGGCGACTTAATATTGATATTTCAGTCAAAGGTAATGATGAACTCGCTCACATGGGGGAAGCCATTATTACGGCGAGAAATACAGCGCAAGCGTTGCAAGTGGTGGCAGTGGGCGAAGCGAAAGCAAAACGCGAATTAGAAGAGCATAAGGAACATCTTGAAGAGTTGATCACTGAACGTACTTATCAACTACAACAAACCAACGAAAAACTGAATGTCGAGGTTGGTAATCACGCAAAAGCTCGTAATGCTGCTGAACAAGCGAGCCGCGCGAAATCCGCTTTCTTAGCGACCATGAGTCACGAAATAAGAACACCAATGAACGGGGTTTTAGGTACGGCTAGGCTACTTAAAGACACAGGGTTAGATCCACTACAGTCTGGTTATGCCGATATCATCAACCGCAGTGGTAAGAACTTATTAGCGATTTTGAATGACGTTCTTGATTATTCGAAGATTGAAGCTGGTCACCTAGAAATCCGAGTGGCTTCTTTTGACCTTCACCAGATGGTTCAAGATACATATCAGTTGATGGAAGGGCGCGCTGCAGAGAAGAAGCTAAATTTTGACTTCCATATTGAAAGTGACGTGAAACGCTATTGGCGCGGAGATGCGACTCGTATTAGCCAGATATTGAATAACTTAGTTGGCAATGCGATTAAATTTACCGAAAGCGGCTCGGTCGATATCTTTATTAGCCTAGATGTGGAAGATGAAAATCGGGTGATGTTCGAAGTATCAGATACGGGTGTTGGTATTGATGCAAGTGAACAGACATGTTTGTTTGATGCATTTAGCCAAACGGATAGTGGTCGGAATAAAACAGGTGGTACCGGTTTAGGCTTAGCCATTAGTAAGAGTATTATGCTGGCGATGAACGGCGACATTGGCGTCCATTCAGAAGAAGGCGAAGGTAGCCAATTCTGGTTCTCTGTTCCGCTTGAAATAGGCGAGAAAATAGAGACGAAAACGGCAGTAGTCGAAACCTGTATTCGTGCGAAAGTGCTTTTGATTGAAGATAACCCAGTGAACTGTATTGTTGCCGAAGGTTTCTTACATAACTTGGGCCATGAAGTTGTGATTGCTACAACAGGTCAAGAAGCTCGAGTCCTCTTTACTGAACAAGCGTTTGATATTGCGCTGGTGGATATTAACTTACCAGACTGCGATGGTGTTGAATTGATTCAGCAGTTAAAAAGCAGTTATGACACCCAGCGAGTCCAGACTTTATATGCCAATACTCAACATGTTCCACCAATGGTGGCTGTGTCTGCACACGTATTCAATGAAGAAGTCGAAGGCTATTTATCATCGGGGTTTGATGGGTTTTTACCTAAGCCGTTAGAAAAAGAAGCACTGTCACAACTCATTGTGACTCAGCTTGATGGTAAATCCTTGTTGCTTCCGCAGCCAGGCCCAGACGATGCTATATGTAAAGAGGCTGCAAGGCTAAATAAAATTGATAGGCCCAACAAAACGGATAGATTGAGCCGAACCAACGAAGAACATCAAGAGCCCCCTTATATGGCTGGTGTAATAGTTGATTCAATCTCGGAAATGAGCGCTCAGAAGTCAGGCGTAGGAGAAACGACAGTGACACTGATTGATCGAAAAGTAATAGAAGGCGACTTGTCTATTCTTGGTTTGGAGAAAATGAAACAAATTGTTGGGTTATTTGAAGAGAGTAGCCAGCAAACGTTGAATGAATTGGTTCAAGCAAGTGAAGCAGCCAATGGGCGAGAAGTAAAATCTCTGGCTCATAAGTTAAAAGGTTCTGCGGGTAGTTTAGGTTTATCTGCGTTATTGAATTTATGTCAGAGCATTGAAGCAAGCGATGATCCGTTGAAGCAGTACCGAGATTGCAGTGAGTCTCTGATTCAATTGACGAAAGACTCGCTAGCCGAACTACGATTACAACTATAAAGTGGTTGTTGAACTGAAATTCCGAGACTAAAAGTAAAAAAGCAGGCTGTTTCTTTATTTGAATATAAAGAAACAGCCTGCTTTTTCCATTGTCGAATAAGACTTTAAATTAGACATTCTAAAAATGGCTCTAAGCCGTCTTGATATGTCCTGCAGCTTTTATTTTGATGTGAACCATATTGCCTTGTAGGTAGCTTAATGGAATCTCGCTGCGTTCAATGATCGCGACATTATCGCTGCAAGCGCCAGCTTCAATCGCCAGTTGCTTTGATTGTTCTTCCAAGCCTTTTAAGGTTTCCTCTCGAGAAGCGGGCTCAATCGGAACGATCTTATCGAACTGACCAGATATTTCACCCAGCGCAACACCAATGGCATTCGCTACTTCAAAGTGATCTGGTCGAACCACTTGGCTTACACCTTCAAAATGATCTGGGAATAGGGCACTGCCGCCGCCAACCATGATCACGGGTACGCTCGCAGCTGACGTCTTCATTTTATCGATTCCTTCTTCAACATCCGTGACCATTTGTTGGTATACCTGACTGGCTTGCTCGCTCGATATACCAATCTCATCACTCAATTGATGCTCTGCCTGCCACTGCATTTGACCTGTTTTGAGTGCAATATCGGTTAGCGTAAGTTCATCACCGCCAAAGCTACGAGCGGCCTGCGTTAAGGTATGGCCAACACTTTCTGGGCCAAGCTCTATACGCTGTTGTTCAAAGCGAACCTTGGTACCACCACCAATCGCTAATGCCAAAATATCAGGCATACGGAAGTTGGTTCTGACTTCACCAATTTCTACCGCGAGGCTCGATTCTCTTGGGTAGCCGTGAGTAAGCACACCAATATCCGACGTTGTGCCGCCAACATCGACTACAATCGCGTCTTTAAGCTTGGTTAGATGGCTCGCACCACGAATCGAGTTTGTTGGGCCACAAGCCACGGTGAGAATCGGGTACATCAACGCGAACTGTTGCGACATTAATGTTCCATCGTTCTGACCGAAATAAGGCGTGGTGTGGATTTCATGATTGATGAGTGCACTGCAAAAACCGTCAACGAATCGTTTTGCTGTGCCTTGCAGAGCCGCGTTGAGGATAGTCGCGTTCTCACGTTCTAGAAGCCCTAAGCTGCCTACTTTATGGGAAAGCGATAGGTTCACGCCCGGAAGTTCTTGCTGAATCCACTCTGCTGCTCGAAGCTCTTGGTCGCCGTTGACGGGAGAGAACACCCCGCAGATAGCAATGGAATCCACATGGCCTTTCATTTTCTGACAAAGCTCGCGGATCTCAGACTCTTGAATGTTAGCGATCAACTGGCCGTCGTATTCATAGCCGCCGTGCGCTTGGTAGAAGTGTTCACCAAGCAAGTTTTGCCACGCTTTGCTCCAACCACAAAGGGGCGGGACGCTATCACCACTTGGAAGCGCTAAGCGAATCATGCCTACTCTGTCTAAACCTTTTCGTTCAACAATTGCGTTGGTGCATTGAGTCGTCCCAAGCATCGCATGTTTCACTTGCTGACCGTCAATGTTTGCTTGGTTTAATAGTGCAGTTATCGCGTTATCAATACCGGTTGAAATGTCGTGTGTGGTTGCCGTTTTCACCTTAGCAATCACATTTAGGTCTGCGTCGAGCAACACACCATCGGTATTAGTGCCACCAACGTCAATGCCAAGGCGGCAGTAATCAAGCGTAATGTTTGTCATGTTACTACCTCTTCAATGCAGACTTTAGTTGTTCAATGGTTTGATACTCGACGGTGTAGCCAAAGTAACCCGGGCCCGCAACTTCAATACCTTTGTCAGTGCGCCATTTGGAGTCGCAAGGATAGGCGATAAGGTCGATGCGCTGTCCGTAACGAAGTTGTTCGGTCGTGATTGGTTTACCGGTTTCATGATCCAAGATCGAAATCAGATCCGGTGTCGAAGCCAAAAGATTATCTTGATTCATGTCTGCGCGGCTTGTGCCTTTGTGCACGAGAAGCAATTCGTTTTGGAACTGCACAAACACGTTATCGATGCCGGTATCTTCAAACTGAGCCAGCTTTTCAATCACGACACCGCCTGTTGCAAATCCACCATCGGTTTCACGTTGAATATCAACAATCTTGCCACTGATGATGGTATGGCCACCAACAATGTTTAGTACGGCCTGTGTGCCACTCTGATTGTTGTCGTTCGCCAATCTAATCGCTTCACCAATCTTCATTGCTTGGGTCAGTGTTGCAGGCAGTGCGCTGCGTTTTAGGTTCTTACCGTTCATTGGGTAATCGCACATTGCTGCAGAGCCACCCATCTGTTCGGTAATTGGTCTCGCAAACTTTTCAGACCAAATACCGTCAATTGGGTAAAGTGTGACGACATTACCACGCTCATCAGCCAATGTGTTCGGAGCAGAAGGGAGGCCATCAAGAAAGAAAGTCACCATCTGAGCTTCTGGGAACGCACGGCCCATTGCATCACAGTCAATTACAGGGATGTTCTTTTGTGCTGCAACAAGGATTGGAATCAGCGAATTAAAACCGCCCACTTCGATAGGAAACGTTGCCGCTACTTCAGTGTCGAGCGCTTTTTCCATCGCTTCGAAAGCAATCAACATTTGATCTTTCGAATTGAGTTTCTCTACTGCGACGGTTGGGGCGCCAATCATTGAAGAGGGCACTGTCATCCAATCGTCTTGCACGTCTTCTAAAGGAATCATGCGTACAGGGTGCTTTGTCGTTGCAATGGCTACTTTCGCCATCAAGGCACCGCTGTATGGGTCACCGCCGCCGCCAGTACCTAATACCGTCGCACCAAGCGCGATATCATCAATCATTTGTTCAGTAATAATCACAACTACTATTCCTTATCACTTGAAGGAGAAAGCTTCATTAGGGCGAGGTAAATCACACCAGCGGCAAGAATGCCGTCTAACGCCGAGATGCTGGTGAACGAAAACAGGTTGAAGAACTCTGGTGCGGTACAAGCACTGAATGCAGTACCAAATGCCCAAGAAGCCAAGCCTTTAAACATCCAAGCTGGAACTTGTTGGATGTTCTCAAAGCTCATTTTTGTCGAATCTAAAACATAATATTGAACGATGTAGACACCTGCCGCAGGCGCAATGGTTACGCTGAGGAGCATTAAGAAGTCAGTAAACTTGTTCACCATGCCGAGTTGAGCAATGCCAATACCGACGATGGTCATGATCACAACCAAAACAGGGCGCGGAATCTTCGGTAGAACCATCGACATGCATAAGCCGCCAGAGGTCAGGTTGCTACTGTTGGTGGTCCATTGTGCGAACACCAGTACGATAATAGCCGCCATACCTAAACCAAGTGTGAAGAAGACTTCTACTAGGTCGTCGGTGCCTGTCATTTTGGTCAGGATCAACGCGATAAGAATAATGGCACTGTTGCCGACGAGGAAACCGATACCCGCTCCTAGAATCGCATCACGACGCGTTTTGGCGTAGCGAGCAATATCAGGCGCGGCAACCGCAGCTAGAATCCAGATAGACATAACAAATGAAATAGCTTGGCCAAGCGTCAAAGGATCTTCAATGGATGGCGCTGCGCCACCTTGATAATCAGCGGCCATAAACAAACCGATGGTAATCAGCGTCACCATTAAAGGTACTGAATAGGTGCTGAGTTTACCTAGGGCACGAACACCGTAGATGGCCGTCATCATCATTAATACACTGCCGCCAATAAGAGCGGTGAGGTGTGAAATTATGATGTCGTATTTCGCCAGTGCATCGACCATGATGAAAGCGAAGAAATCAGCCTGGAATGCGAACCAGCCGACTAATGAGATGCCGTTGATGAAGCCAAGAATTTTACCGCCGTTACGACCAAACACCGCGCTGCTCACCAGCGGGGTAGACACGCCAGCTTGAAAGCCAATGTTGGCACACAGCATCGCGATGATCGCCAATAAGCCTGAACCAATAAACGTGGCAAGCAGTGCGTCTTCAAAACCAATCCCGCTACTTAGAATCGAGCCGAGAAACAACCCCGAAATATCGATGCCGATAGCCAACCAAATAAGGCTGATAACCCACCAAGATCGTTTGGCTCTCTCGGGAACGGGTTCCAATTCGAAGTCGTCTATCTTTTTGTGGCTGTGTGTTGCTTCGGGTTTATTCACGTAAGCTTCTGCCGCCATAGTGCCATCCATGCATTGTTATTCCATAAGTGTGAATAAAGCATACTGATGTATTTATTGTTAATAAATGAATATAATCAGATGTAAACATAACAAAAAACAAATGTGAGTGACAAAGTGAATTCAAACAATAAGTTAGATAAAAGAGACCTGCGAAGATTAGAGCTTTTTTGTGAAATTGTTGAGCAAGGAGGCATCAATCAGGCGGTCGCAAGCACCGGGATTAGCCAGCCTGTGCTGAGTAATCAGCTTATTGCCTTGGAAAAAAGCTTAGAATTAACATTATGCCAACGTGGAAGAAGGGGTTTTAAGCTGACTCATGAAGGTGAGCAAGTGTATAAATATGCGAACCAACTAAAGTTAACCCTAACCGACTTCGCTTATAAGTTACGAGGTGTACAGACAGAACTCTCTGGGCATGTTCGAATTGGATGCTTGGATAACACCGTCACTTTGCCCTATAACCCACTTCCTAAAGCGATCGAGACGTTTTACCAACGCAGTAATAGTGTTGAGGTGAGTGTTGATGTTGGCGATTTCACCCAGTTGAATGAGAAGTTAGCAAAGAACCAGATTGATATGATGATAGTGGTTCTAGGGTCACATCAAAAATCAGCGTTTCAACATAAATACCCATTGTTTGAAGAGCACAGTTATCTGTATGCGCGCAAAGATCTGGCTGAGAAGATCATGGACAAGAACTTCTCATTGGATGGTTGTCGTATCAATATGGGGGGTTATGCTAAAGGTGAGATGTTCCGATTACTGAATATTGAGCAGTACGATTCTGTAAAGCCTTTTGATGGTTGGCATGTCGAGTCGGGGGTGATTCTAACCTTGGCTGGCACACACTTGAGTTTTTTACCGTCTCACTTAATCGACCGTGGCCATTATGACCAAGCTTTGATTCCACTTCAGCCTGAGAAATGGAGCCTTAAGAGCCAGTTTTACGTGGTGCTAAAGCAGCCTGTGGATTCCCTTTCCCCTGCCGCGCGTGCGTTTTTTGATGAGTTACACCAACTGGAAACATCGGACTCAAACTAGGGACTCCTTTGTTTCTAAATCATACTGAAGGTACTTACCTTCGCTTATAGAAAAACCCTCCGAGTGAGGTGCCCAGAGGGTTTTTATCCATTTAAAGTTCTAGGCTAACTCGCTTGCTGATCTTAATTCGATTAACGGTTCTCAAAGCGGTTGTAGTCCAACAGGCCAAATTCAATTGGTTGGTCTTTCTTATACCAACGATGAACGCGGTCACTGAACGGCCAAAACTCGTTAGAGCTGCGTCGTACTGCAAACTTATCAAGTAGCGCTACATAATCTTCTTCTGAATTTATCTTCTGCAACACCGATACGAGAGTGGGTATTTGCTCTTCTGTTAATGATAAATATGCGGCTGGATAGCTTCCTATAACGCCTCTAACTAACGTTAAATCATCATTGGCGTAATCTCTGTTACCTTCTTCATCAAATAGGCTCGAGATGTTGCTGTGGGCGTTATTGTGAATGAGCGTAAATAACTGTTCTTTACCGTTCTCGCCTTCAATCATGATCATGATGAGCTGAGGTACATGGCGTAAGCCTTCCCCTCGAATCAAATTAACTTGACTCAATAAGGCTTCATTTTTTTTACTAAAGCCTGTCTCGACGATGTCGAATCGGTTATCGAGTACAGGTTCTAGTTTTTCTTCAATCATGTTGAGCAGTTCACGCTTAGGATCGGCTGTTTTGTAAACCACGTTTGTCGGCTGCTCGAAAGGTGCGATGTTACGTTGCAGGAAGTCACTTAATTGCACGCTCTGGTTTTTGTACCAGCTTGAATGCTCAATGTGTCGAACGTCTTTAGGAAGAAGAGTTAAGAAGTTACTTTCACCTTCTAAACGTAAGAAGTCCATGAACATGCGTGTAATTAGTTGGTGGCCAAAATTACCGTAAACATCAAAACCGGCAACAAGGAGGTAATGGATTCGCTCTAATAAGGCGTAATCTAGAATCCAGGCTGTTTTAGGTTGCGGGCCGACCAATCCTTGGACAACAGAGGCGCTATCAAAATGTCTAAAGATGGTCAGCGCTGCATTTCGGTTAGTACCATTACCGTCCCAAATAATGCTTGTATCTAAGTTTACACCGCTCCCAAACCATTGGTTGGTGAAGTCTGATTTCGCATTGAGGTATCGTGCTTGTTGCTTCGCGTATCTTACCCAATTCGTTATCGGTACTGTGTTGCTTGTAAGCTCACTAGGTAGCTTTAAGTTTTTCTTTTGACTTGCGTAGAAGGCATTTATTTCTGGTAAATCGGCTTTCTCTGGATCGATAAAAAATACCCAAAAGCGGTCATTAATTACGTTGAGAGCGAGTTGACCACGACACACTGGTCCTTTAATAAAGGCCATAATGGTGTTTTGCGCATTGTCTAACATGAAGTGGAAGCGCGAGTTCACTGGTATCGCTTCGAAAGACGTCATGGGGTTAGCTGACACGTCTATATCATAGCTAGGAAGTTGTTTTACCTTGTAATCCGCATCAACAAACCATGTTTTCCAGTTTTGTAGACGTTCTTTATTCAATGCGAAAGGCATGTGAGTTTTGTCGACAATAGTGCCTTGCTCGGGTATTAGTCGATAGTAAACACGTCCAACTTTTGGATCGTCGTAAGGGCGACGAGTGCTAATGCGTTGAACGGCTTCGCCTGGAGGCGTGGCAGAGCGGACAAGCGTAAAAAAGCGAGTTGGCTGAGATAGGTCAGAGAAATACAGGTGTGATAAAAATAGGTGCTCGTAGATGTAGCGAGCGGAAAGTTGGCTCTTAAGGTCACTTTCATTAAAAAGGTTTTCATAGGTATCGACCAACGCTTGTTCACTGTCATTGAGGGGAATATGGTCATTCATCAGTGCACCATTTTCCAGCCAACTCATTAAGGTCGCATATTCCGTTTTATCTAAGTTAGGCATACCATAAGGCATCCCCCAAGTCGGGTAATCTCTTTCGTATTGAGCATATTCTTCAATAGTCGGACACTGTTGATCGCGATTGGTTGAAAAATCGAACCCTTCTAATTGCATTTGATCGGGGAGAGGGTGGTTTTCTTTCTGCATCAACATTCGAGAGACAAGACCTGCATCGAGATTTGCGGTTGAATTCTGCATACGTTCGTTTAGCACAGGGTGGAAGCTTGCATCGCGCCACTCTTGCGTAGTGATTGCGTCTTCGAATAAACGAGTTGGAGCAGAGGCCGTTAAACGAGTGCCTTGGTAGACGAGTGTTTTGCTCGCACCTCGGTCTATGCCTTCCACAGACGACATTTTGAGTTGGCAAGGAGCGTCGTAACACGCGTGACAAACTACACAGCGGTTATCAATGATGGGCTTCACTTCGTCAATGAAGTGCTGGGCTTGAGCCGAGAGAATAGGGGCTTGGCGATCACGTACTTGTTGTTTACCAAACAGCTCGTCGAAGTTTAAACCCGCGTAGACAGCACAACCTGAGAAGACGCTAACAAAAGCTAAAATGAAGAGTTTTTTCAAATTCATACGTATTTAATATTAGACATTTTCTTTAATTATATCGAAAACGATTGAAAATGCTCATGTTCTAACGATTTTATAGACAAGATACGGATAGGATCGAATAACTCTCTCGCACTTATTATCTGAAATCGGGTCTCACTATTACACGCATGTAGCGGGTTATTGATTGACGTAACAAACTGAGAACGGCAATTCAAGACGCTCGAATTCTTTAATCCATCGCCATTGGTTGTCTTGCAGTTTATCTCCAGGCCCTTTGACTTCAATCCAATGAAACTCTTCGTCTTTGAACGCAATCAAATCCGGCATCCCAGTTCGAAACAGTTTTAAATCACTCAATATCACTTTGAAGAGATCAACAGCTAAGGCATTTGGAATCGAAGCCAAGCTGTGTTCGATGAGCGCCTTCGTGAAATAATTCCAATGAACAAAGGGATTAGCGATACCTTGTTTTTCATCGTAAGTGTCGCGCAAATGGTTTAGCCCATGTTTGGATATAGCCTGAAACACGGCTTCAACCTGTTCGGCTCTCTTGTCTACGAAATCTGAATGGTACAGATCCAGTGGTCGATGTTGGTATTGGTTGATAAAGGCGCCATCTACGTCTGCAAAAATCACATTCCAGAAAGTCAAACCAAATAAGCCACATAAAAAACTGTTCTCAGAGAAATAGACATTCCATCCTTGGCTTTCAAAGTGCTGCTTTACCGCAAGCTCGACTCGCATTTGACTGAGATCTAGCTCCAGCTTTATCTGATCGTAACTTGGTTTGGCGCTACGTTGTACTTTGTTTCCTTGCATACGGAATAACCTATGTTCAAGCTTAGCCGCGACCTCTAGCTCTGATACATCTGATGGCGTACTTTTCATTTCCGTGACAATGTCACACATTAGGTCTAGCTCACCTTGTTTGTCATAGATGCGAGCAAGCCGTTCTCTGCTGGGAGGAAGTATAGATTGCTTGAACCAAAAGACAGCTTGGTCGTTTAGGTTCAATCTTTCTAGATCGCGAGCAATATCATTGATCAAACGCGATCGTTTTCTGGCAATACTTCTGTGATCCGATTCAGTAGGTATCGACAGCAAAAGCTGCTCAAGAAACTCACTGTCTTTACGGTCCCCCTCAAAATACAAGCGTTGTACATCGTGCATTTGGATCAGTTGATTGAGCTGTTCTCTAGAGGTGAAGAAACGACGCTGTTTGCTTAATGGGTAGTTTTCGAAGTTGTTGAGTCCAAGGTCGCTCAGAACGAATTGGCTTAGGTCTTGATAAGTATTGGCAAAGAAGAGCAGCAGCAATACATCAATCACTTCAGATTCGACAACGTAAATACAATCGAACGACAAGTTTCGGAACTGATCAAAAGGTTGGTGGTCAAGTAACGCCAAGAGTTCGTCTTTCTTCGCTGTCTTATTGTTTTTAAGAGATGGAAATGCGCTGAACAGCTCTGGTTTAGTAAGTAGATGCAATCCTAATTCGAGATCACTAATGACGAGGTTATGTTGTTCAGTTGGGTGACTTAACGTAATGAAGCTCGATGCGTTTAGCTCTTGTAGGGCGCTTTTCAGATCTGGAATCTCAGCATAGTCGAGCTTATCACTTCTAAACCAACAGCCCTTGCGAGAAAGCAAACGAACCATTAGACACTGGCTTGTAACCGAAAGACGTTTGTATTCAGACAACCAACGGCATTCATCGTCACTCAGAAGATCGGGATAGAGAGTTTGAGCGTGTTCAATCAGTCGATTAAAGTTGTCGAGATAATAAGTAGGGGAAAGCTGAGGAGTGGTTTCTATCGTCAATGGGTTAGTCGCTTGATACAAAAAGAGCCTAACCTTAAGGTTAAGCTCTTCTGTAACAAATTCAATCTTTTCTGACGATTAAGCTTGAGATGCTTTTAGTTCAGAAACTTTAGCTTCTGAGATAGGCTTCGTGATGATTGCTAGCACAATACACACTGCCATCATAGCTGCAGAGATTGTGTAAGCTAGGCCGTAACCTTCGCCATTTGTCATTGAGTAACCAACAACCGCTGCGCCAATAGCACCGCCGATACCCCATGCCGTGTAAAGCACGCCGTAGTTAGTACCGTAGTTTTTCAGGCCGTAGAATTCAGCAGTTAGTGTTGGGAATACTGCTAGAAGCGTACCGTAACCAACAGCTGCGATAGCCGTACCAATGATTAGCGTGAATTCAGAGTTGAACGTAGCGAATAGAGCCATGTTCGCGCCTTGAAGGATGAACGCTAGAAGTAGAGTACGTACGCCACCGATTTTATCTGCAAGCATACCCGCAGCAACACGGCCGCCTGAGTTAAATACAGCAAGGATAGACGCTAAGTAAACTGCGTTTGGTAGGTTCGCTTGAACGCTAGCAATCGTAGTGATGTTACCGATGATCATAAGACCAACAGAAGCAGCAAATGCGTACATGATCCATAGAGAGTAGAACTGAGGAGTCTTCAGCATTACTTTCCAAGTCAGGTCTTCAGTCTTCTTAACCGCTCTAGGTGCTTGGCCTTCTTTTACTTTAGGCTCAGCTGGCGTGTAATCCGCTGGTGGGTTGTTGATTGTTGCTGCTAGAGGTACTGCAATTGCAAGTACACCAACACCAAGAATCATAAAGCTTGTTTGGATACCCATGCTATCGATTAGCGCAGAAGTTAATGGTGCCAGGTAAATAGCGGCAAGACCGAAGCCTGCTGCGATTAAACCATTAACCATACCTTTCTTAGATGAGTGGAACCACTTCATTGCTGATGGAGAAAGACATGCGTAACCAAAGCCGATACCAGCACCTGTCATCACGCCAAATGTCATATTCAGCATCATAGGTGTAGTAGCGAAACCAGAAGCAATCATACCTAGGCCAGTAAGTGCTGTACCCAGAATAAGGATCTTACGTGGACCCATGCGGTCTTGTAGGATGCCTGCAACAAGAAGACAAACTGAGAATGTGATAGTTGCAATAGCGTAAGGTGAAGATGCTTCAGCAGCACTCCAACCAGCTTCTGTCACTAGCGCTTTGTTAAATACACTCCAAGCATACAGGATGCCAAGACAAAGGTTGATACAGAAGCCTGCTAGCAGGATACGTGATGCTTTATCAATCTTGCTCATTTTTATTCTCAGTTCTGTCATCAGTTAGGTGAGAGCCACTTAACTAAAGACGGGTTATTGTGATTGTTTCTTCAAAATTAGTTTGCGTTTATCAACAGATAGCGCAAAAGAGCGCGGATTATAACCAATAAAAATGTGATTGGAATCTCTTTTTCCATTTTTGGTCAATTAAATTCAGTTTGTTAATGAGTTGTTTTTTATTGGTTTTTAAATTGTTTTGAACACCTTTCTGTTTTGTTCTTTTTAGTGCTGTTGCCTTATTGTTTTAGGCGTTTTTCGATGATGCTCTCTAAATAGACGCGTATTCCGTGCGGATATCACAGAGTTACGAATTATTTAAAATTTTTTCTAAGGTTAATTTTGTGTAACAAAATAAATCAAAATGGAGTTTTATCCATACGAGACAAGGAGTAACGGAGTTCTATTAAAAACAAAATGTTAACCAGTTGTTACGGTTGGTTATTGTTAGCACCTTTGCTTACATTTTGTTCGATTTGAGGGGTTGTGTTGTCCGTAAAAAGTGGGAAAATAATACGCAAACAAAGATTCCAAATTTGAAAGGATGCGTTTCCAACTTATGGTGAGGCGAGTATTATGAAACTGTTTTTAATTCTATTGATGTCAATTTCTGGTGGTTTAGCGGCAGCTGACCATATTCACTCTTTCTTATTCGGCTTCTACATCGCTGCGTTAGCGGTGGGTAGTTGTTACTGGCTTGCATTCCGCAGCACACGCTTCCCACAGTTGGCTTTGATGCTATTAATGTGTGGCTTCTTCGCGAAAATTGCAGTGACGGTTATCGGTGTTTCTTGGGGTATCTCGAACGATATCATTCAATCACCGTTCATTTTCTCGTTGTCATACCTGTTTTTCTTAGTGGTTGTTACTTACGTTTGGTTTGCATACCGCGATAAGTTAACGTTGAAAAAACGCGCCAAGCAGGTTGAAGAGTCCCGCAAACAAGCGACAGCATAATTCGATTTGATTCTTAAAAAGCCTTCCTCGGAAGGCTTTTTTGATCCTGTCTAGCTATCAATTTAAAGGCAGATAGAAGAAACCCCAGTATGCTGACATACTGGGGTTTATTGTTATTCTTTTTAGTTTCTACAGCTTTAAAGTTGTGCTACTTCTTCATCATCTTAGCGAGATCAGCAAACGGATTATGTGTTGCTGACTGATGATCATCTAAACTTGCTTTTGCATCCACACCATAGCGTTCATGGTCAGTGTATTTTGAGTGCTCATGATCGTGACAGTATAGACACAATAGCTCCCAGTTACTGCCATCTTCAGGGTTGTTTGTATGGTCGTGATCCACGTGGTGAACGGTAAGCTCTCTCAAGTTTGAGTAAACAAATTCACGTGCACATTTACCACAAACCCATGGGTACAGTTTTAGTGCTTTTTCGCGGTAGCCTTTCTCTTGGCGAGCGTACGCTGCACTCGAGCCTGTGTAATCAGAAGACATTGCCAAATCCTTATCAATTGTAATCCACCAATTTTATCACAGCTTTCTTAAACCTGTAGGCATGTCGTCTGTAAATGTCGATTCCAAATAGTACTACGGATTAATCTCTATTTAGATTGAAGTTTGAATAGGTACTTATCTTTTACACAAGCCAATTTTTAAAGCGGGTTATGCCTTTCTGGAATAAGCCATGCTTAACAGTTTGAAAATAAATCGTATTCAGGGGTTTTAACCAAGGGTATGTGACCTAATATCAGATTGTGAGACCCTATATTAATAAGGAAATATCATGTCAGAACAATACACACCGCCAAAAGTTTGGGTTAACGATACCGCTGGTGGTAACAAGTGGGCAAACATCAATAGCCCTGAATCTGGAGCTCGGTTTGATAAAGAGCTCGCTGTTGGTGAACATGCTTTACAATTGTATTCTCTTGGCACACCTAACGGTCAAAAAGTCACTATCATGCTTGAAGAGCTATTGGCAGCAGGTGTAAAAGAGGCTGAATATGATGCTTACTTGATCAACATTGGTGACTCTGATCAATTCTCTTCTGGTTTTGTTGGCGTGAATCCAAACTCGAAAATACCAGCACTTGTCGACAAGTCTGGTGATGAAGATGTTAATGTTTTCGAATCGGCATCTATCTTGATGCACTTAGCTGAAAAATTCGGTCACTTCTTACCAAAAGAAGGGGCAGCAAGAACACAAACCATTAACTGGTTGTTTTGGGCACAAGGTTCAGCGCCATTCTTAGGTGGTGGCTTTGGTCACTTCTACGCTTACGCTGATGAAAAGCAAGAGTACCCAATTAACCGTTTTGCGATGGAAGCTAAGCGTCAACTAGACGTGTTAGACAAACAGTTAGCAAATAACACATTTGTTGCGGGTGAGGAGCTTAGCATCGCTGATATCGCGATTTGGCCTTGGTATGGCAACCTTGTACTAGGCAAACTGTATGATGCAGCTGAGTTCCTACAAGTTGAGTCTTACATCAATGTCGTTCGTTGGGCAAAGCAACTTGAAGCGCGTGAAGGTTTCCAACGAGGTCGAGTGGTGAATCGCTCATTTGGCGAAGAGTGGGAGCAAGTTCCAGAGCGCCATTCAGCTGAAGATATTGATCGAGTTTTAACGTTACGCCCGTAGTAATTTTTAAACGATAGTCGTCACTAGTATCTCTAGAGTTTGTTTTAGCGAACAACGTTAACTCAAACTCTAGTTTTTTGTTCCTACGGATTTTTCCATAGTAAGTCCACTTATTTAGATTTAGCTATTAAAGGCGGTTTAGGTATAAACTTGCGGCATCATAATTCTAAAGGATGGTGTCATGTACCACGCACATATTTATTTCCCTCTGCGATTTGCAGAGCAGGCAGAAACACTGCGTCAGAAAATTCTATCAGAACGCAGGGATGTGTTAGAGACTTTCCCATTAATACAGCGTTTGGTTGGCCCACATAAGATGCCAATGTTTGAGCTCCATTTTGCGAACAAAGAGTCGGGTATTATCGAATGGCTTGAACAAGAACGTGGCGATATGTCGGTGTTGATTCACCCAGTAACCGGTGGTGAAGAAAAGCTAGATCACACAGTACGTGCGACTTGGCTTGGTCGTGAACTGGGTGTCTTTGAAGAAACGCTGACTAGTTAATCAAACATACAAGTGTTGTTATTACCTCTTTCTGAACGGAACAATTCACAAACTAAAAAGGCTCCTCAAATGGGAGCCTTTGTTTTACCAAGGAACAGTTTTACCAAGGGACTGTTTAATCAAGAGCCTCCGTCCATCGGGTTTAGCCGTTAAACAGAGTGGGGGATCAAGCCTCTGCTGTCACTTTATCGCTGCTCATCTTTTTAAGAGCGGCGTAACCGAAGCCTGTTACTACCGTACCTGCTGCAATCGCCACTAGGTACATAAGCACTGGAGAGATAGCACCAGGAATCAGTAATACGAACAAGCCACCGTGTGGAGCCATTAGCTGTGCGCCAAACATCATTGATAGAGCACCCGTTAGTGCACCACCTGCCATACATGCTGGGATAACACGCATTGGATCTTTCGCTGCGAATGGGATTGCACCTTCAGAGATGAAACATAGGCCAAGAACGAATGATGCTTTACCTGCTTCACGCTCGCCTGCTTCAAACTTGTCTTTCACTAGGAAAGTCGCAAGGCCCATACCTAGAGCTGGAACCATACCTGCTGCCATGATAGCCGCCATTGGTGCGTAAGTTTGCGAAGCTAGTAGACCAACACCGAATGTGTACGCCGCTTTGTTTACAGGGCCACCAAGGTCGAAACACATCATTGCGCCTAGAATCACACCCAGAAGAATCGCATTAGACGTTCCCATGTTGTTTAGGAAAGTCGTCATTGCGCTCATCACGCCAGAAACAGGGCCACCCACGATGTAAACCATCACCAAACCAGTGAACAAACTCGCGATAAACGGAATGATCAGGATTGGCTTGAGGGCTTCCATGGATTGTGGAAGTTGAACCTTGTCGGCAATGAATTTCGCTGCGTAACCGGCAATGAAACCTGCTGCGATACCACCTAGGAAACCTGCGCCCGTTGAGCTAGCCAGCATACCGCCGATTAGACCTGGAGCCAGACCCGGACGGTCAGCAATTGAGAATGCAATGAAACCAGCAAGAACAGGAATCATTAGAGCGAATGCAGAACCACCACCGATAGTCATCAATGCTGCTGCTAGTGTGCCTTCTTCTTTAAACGCTTCGATACCGAATACGAAAGACAGAGCTATGATCAAACCACCCGCAACAACTACAGGAAGCATGTGCGATACACCTGTCATTAGGTGCTTGTACACGCCTTTCTTCTCGTCAGCAGGTGCTGAATTTGAAGAAGCAGTGTGTTGGTATGGTTTAGCTTCTGCGAACGCTTTTTCCATCTCTTGCTTTGTTTTCTTAAGCGCAGGACCCGTTGTCGTTTTGTATAGCGCTTTGCCGTTAAAACGATCCAAAGGAACATCGATGTCTGCCGCGATGATAACAAGGTCAGCATCTGCGATTTCTTGGTCTGTCAGTTGGTTCTTCGCACCTACAGAGCCGCGAGTTTCCACTTTAATTTGGTGACCTAGGCGTTTACCTTCTGCTTCAAGCGCTTCAGCTGCCATAAAGGTGTGTGCAACGCCAGTCGGGCAAGCCGTAATCGCTACGATCTTTTTGCTGCCTGTGCTTGCCGTTGTAGAAGAGTTTACTGATGTACCAGTCACTTCCACTGTAGTCTCAACTTGAGAAGCGTCTAGTACTGTTGCTTCTGCTACCGCTTTCTCTAGAAATGCTTTTGCATCTGCAGTGCATTCAGAGATAGCCGCTTGGTACACTTTTTTACCAACAAAACGTGCTTTATCAACGTTTGTGTTAGCTGCGATAACCACAACGTCGCTGCTGTCGATAGTGTCTTGTGATACGGTTGAGTCAGGTAGCACGCTTGATTGGCATTCAATAGCGGCGTTCCAACCCAGTGCTTTTGTTGCTTGCTCTAACAAGCCTGCTGCGATGATGCTGTTTGCTACGCCACTAGGGCAAGCCGTGATAATGGTAATATTCATAATAAACCTTTTGTCCTATTTGCTTGTGTCTAACTGGTTAGTTGGAGCACTAAGCGACTGTAATTGGATATTTTGTAGTACTGAATCCAGCTCTTGTTGGCTGGTAATGCCCACGCCTACCTGTGAAACTGCTAGAGCAGATAAGGCGGTTGCGAATTTAATAAGTTCTGGTTTTGGCATCTGTTGCATGTGACCCCAACATAGGCCAGCGACTAATGTGTCGCCTGCGCCAACCGTGCTTACCACTTGCATGCGCGGCGGTTGAGCATGTAGCCATTCACCTTGGTTTAGCCACATCACGCCTTCAGCGCCAAGTGACACCACGATGTTCTCGATGCCTTTTTCACTGAGGGCTTGGCCTGCGTGTTGGCATTGGTCGCGTGTGGTTAGTTCTGCATTGAACAGCTGAGACAGCTCTTCATCGTTTGGTTTAATTAACCAAGGCTGTGCATTGATACCGGCTTTAAGTGCGTCACGGCTGCTGTCGAACAGCACCTTTTTACCTAGGTCACGCAAGCGTTGTACCCAAGAAGCGCAAAGCTCTGGTGATACGCCTTGTGGCAAGCTGCCTGCAATCACGAAGTAATCGTGTGTTTCAGCAAGCTCTAACAAGGTTTCTTCAAACGCTTTGATAGCGTCAGCATCAACAGGAACACCTGGGAAGTTGATGTCGCTTACTTGGCCTGAGTTTTCTACCAATTTCACGTTGATGCGAGTCGCGCCGTCGACACGGATGAAGCGGTCAGTTGCGCCCATCTGTTCGAACAGTTGGCAGAATGCTTCTTCGTTATTACGACCAAGGAAACCAGTTACGGTAACCTTCGCGCCAAGCTCTGAAAGTACTTTTGCTACGTTTACACCTTTGCCTGCTGCATGTAGAGAACCTTTGTTCACTAGGCTGACTGAACCCACGTTAAGTGCGTCGATAGCGCCAGTCAGGTCTAGAGCAGGGTTTAGCGTAACGGTAACGGCTTTGATTTGTTTATCAGACATATCGATTCCTTAACCTTCACCAAGGCCTGAAGCGATAGCTTTACCAATCGATTCAAGAGCTTGTGCTGCATCTTCACCTTCAGCAACAAACTGAAGCTGATGGCCGTGTTTAACGCCAAGAGCGATCACTTTCATCAAGCTCTTCGCATTCACTTCTTTTCCGTCGCCATCTAGGTTTGAAACGCGAATGGTTGACTCGAATTTCTTCGCTTCAGCGACTAGCATTGCACCCGGACGAGCGTGTAAGCCGTGAGCATTTTTGATTTTAAATACCGCGCAGTTGTCATCGTCTTGAGACGCTGTAGAAACCGCTTCATCTCTTAGAAGGCCAATGACTTGTGCTATGTCAGCAGTCAACAGTAGTTGCTGTTTACCTTCGAAAATCATTTTGCTTAGGTTCGCTAAAATAGATTGGTGAGCGCTGTTACAAGCGGCGAACGCTACCAATGCTTTAACGGGTGTGCCTTCGTACTCACAATGGTTAGCCGTTGAAACGAACGATACGCCAGTGCGAGTTACGCCTTTGTCGCTGCCCAACAACCAAAGGCCTTGGCCTAGGTGAGTCGGTGTTTTTGTTACGAGGTCAGCAACGAATGCGTTGTCCGTACAACCTGTATTCTTAAGTAGGCCGCCCGCTACTGCAGACATTTGAATCATGTCGCTTGCAGGGAACAGTAGCTGCACTAAAGAAGCGTCTAGATCGGCTTCAAGTTGAACTTCACCGTTCAGTAGAGCGATGATTTCGTCTTCTGATTTCGCTTGCTTTAACTTCTCTTCGACACCGTCTGCAGCGAGAACTTTGGTCAGTTGCTTAAGAATGCCTAAGTGCTCGTCAGATTTAGCCGCAATACCAATCGCAACGTAAACACGGTTGCCATCTGCCCAATCAATACCTTCAGGGAAGTGGTGTACCGCAACGCCTGTCTCTTTTACTAGGCCACGAGTATCAGTGGTTCCGTGAGGAATCGCGATGCCGTTACCTAGGAACGTAGAGTTCTGGTTTTCACGGTTCAGCATTCCTTCAACGTAGCCAGATTCAACTAAGCCTTTCGCCGTTAAGTCGCCAGCAATGTTTTGGATTGCTTTGAATTTGTCTTCGGCAGTTTGGCCTAGAGTAATGTCAGATTTTGATAATTTAAGCATGGTGCCTCTTTAGCGTATCGCTTGAGAATTTGTGTTTCGCTACGATTCAGTTTAGAGCAAGAATTAGTGAACTTTACTCTTTGCTTGCTCTTTGTTTTACCCTGGCTGAATCGGTTCAGCATTTAGTGTAAAAAAATTCAGCAAAGCCGATTTTGGTTTTCAAAATAGTTTGCTGCGTGTCGTTAATTTGCTTCGGTTGCGATTCGTAAATAATGAAAAGCTTATTAACGACAAATGGCTCTCAATTCATTCAAAAGGATGATTGAAGTCACTTTTCAGATTTTGCTGAATCCTTTCAGCTTTTATACTGAATCGATTCAGCATATAATTCAACTAATCCAAGGATCAGAATATTGGTTATATGATCCTACGCACAAAATACAGGTCACCCATATGACACTTGATGAAATTGCCAAACTAGCTGGTGTGTCGAAAACCACTGCTAGCTATGTGATCAACGGCAAGGCGCAGAAATACAGAATCAGCGAAAAGACTCAGCAGAAAGTGATGGCAGTCGTTGATGAGTACAACTACCGTCCAGATCATGCTGCTTCGTCGCTGCGTGCTGGTAATAGTCGTTCATTTGGTTTGATTATTCCTGATCTTGAAAACAGCAGTTACGCGCGTTTAGCAAAATTGATAGAGCAGAACTCACGTAAAGTGGGCTATCAAATCCTGATCGGCTGTTCAGATGATGATGCTGAAACCGAACGTAAAGTCGCTGACGCTTTGGTGAGTCGTCGTATTGATGCCTTGCTGGTGGCGAGCTCTATGCCAGACGCTAATGAGTTTTACTTGAAGCTGCAAAACTCAGGCACCCCCGTAATCGCGATTGATCGTCCATTAGATGATGAGCATTTTGCTTGTGTGATCAGTGAAGATTTTGAAGCTGCGTTTGAGCTGACGCATTCTATTCTTGATGACAGTATTGAGAGTGTTGGTTTGATAGGTGCATTGCCAGATCTGAACATCTCACGTGAACGTCAGTTGGGTTTCGAAGCGGCAAACAAAGCGTATGGTCAACAAGTCGGGCTGTCAGAAAACAAACCTATCGTTGTGGGTTACGGCGAGCACTTTGACCGAGAATCTGGGCGTGAAATTTTTGAAGGTTGGATTGCAAAAGACGCAGTGCCCGATGCGATTGTCACCATGTCATACACCTTGTTAGAGGGTGTACTTGATGTAATGGTCGAAAAGCCAGAACTGGTTAATCAAGTGAAGTTGGCGACCTTTGGTGATAACCGACTGCTCGATTTCTTGCCTTTTAAGGTCCATTCACTTCCGCAGCAGTTTGAAGTAATTGCGGATAGTGCTTTTGCTCTGGCTTTGAACGCTTCTGCTAAACGTTATCAAGCGGGTATTGAATTAGTGCCAAGAAGCTTAGTTAGGCGAGGCTAATTCGTAAACGTATCTAGCTTGGGTTTAACAACAAACCTAGTTCTACTATCGCAATAATGCCGAGCAACAAGGCTAAAACTTTCCAAAACTGGATCGGGTTTCGGTTTATCAAAGGTTGCTTGGCTTTGCTTTTTACCAAGCTTTGGTTAGGTGTGTAAAGGTCGGCCACAAAGTCCCCTAACACTTGATGGCGTTCGCTTGGCGATTCGGCACACGCTTTTTGTAAAACCAAATCAACCCAAGCTGGTATGTCAGTACGCTTTTGTGTCAGCGATTGGTATTCCCATTGATGATGACGAGATTGCTTGAGCGATTGTGCAGACATCTCAGAGTAGGGCAGTTCGCCTGTGAGCATTTCATACCCGATGACTGCAATAGAGAATAGATCCGAACTTGTGGTCGCGGTATTGTGCTTTATGGTTTCCGGTGCAATGTAATTAACAGCGCCCAATGGTACCGAGTCTTGCTCTGATTTACTTCCTTCTTCAATACCTCTTACCAACACAGCCCCAAGATCAATTATTTTAATCTCGCCATCACGTTGAATCATGATGTTTTCAGGTTTTAAGTCTCTGTGCACCATATCTGCACGTTGTAGCACTCGGATACCTTGTGTGATCTTATCGAGTATATCGCGCACTTGTTTGAGTGAAGGTTTTGGATTGTCGTACATCCACTGTCTCAGCGTGATGCCTTCTACCCATTCACAAATTTGATATAGGAATTGCGAGTGTTCTGGCGTCGGGTAGACCTTCATTACTTTCTTGTTGTTCAGTAGGATTCCTGCCCATTGCTCGTTAAAAAACGCGCTCAGTTGTGCTGGGCTGTCGTGATACTGAACCGAAGGTACCTTGAGGACGAATTCGGTTTGTGTCTCTTTGTGCATGACACGGTATACATGGCTTCTTGAACCTGCATATAGGACTTCGAGTACCATATAGTTGTCGATGCTTTGCCCGAGCTTTAAAGCGGGTGGGATGGCTCGTTTAGCGAGCTTTTCATGGAACTCAATGAGCGAAGGCTTAGGTAGATGACTGACTTGCACAATCAAGCAGCTCACGTTATCAGAGCTATTGTGGCTTAAAGCGGTGTTACAGATGGTTTGTGCTGCATATTCGAAATCCGCTCCGGGTTTGTCGATGTGTTCCTTGAAGGTGTTAGGGGAAACAAACTCATGCACGCCATCTGATGTAAGGATGAAGCAGTCATTTTTTTTAATCGGTAGTGTTTGGTAATCAACGTTGAGTTGGTTATCCATACCTAAAGCTCGTGTTAGGTAGTGTTTCTGTCCCATATTCTTGCGGGTATGATCGCGAGTAAGCTGACGTAATTCGCCATCTCTCAATAGATAAATACGACTGTCGCCGACATGGAATATATGGGCGGTGTTTGATTTTAGGATCACGCTGCTAAAAGTGGAAACGAGCGCATTATGGTTAACTTGTTGAGTGGGGTGGATATTTGAGACTGAAGTGTTAAAAAGCCAAGAGTTGAGCGAGGTTAGGACTTTTTGAGCTGAACGCTGAATACTCCAGCTCTGCGGGGTTGAGTAATAGTCATCAATGAATTGCATCACGCTGGTATGGCTGGCTTTTTGACCGTGTTCACTGCAACTTGCACCATCCGCTATACAAGCAACACTGCCTTTTAACTCTTGCTCTGCGCGAGTTTTGGGGTGTTTTACAATGATTGCATCTTGGTTTTCATCACGTACGCCTTTATTCGAATAGCCACCAAACTTGAGCGTTAGTTGGTTGTTCGATTCCGGTGTGATGACTTGCCCTTGGCTGAATGAAATTGTCATAACTGTTCTTCTCTTAACTGCTCTTCTTCCCGCTTCCTTGACAGAACCCCCTAGGAAGAACAAAAGCCCTAGTGAACGTAGAGCCTTTGAACGAAGCACCCAGCATTGATATATCGAAACTTGAATAAACTTAAGCGTTAGTACATTTAAGCATTAAAGATTCAAGCATAAATATGTCAGCTAAGGTGCTCCTCCCGATTTGATAATATCTACGTTAACCGTTAGTGCTCAGACTAACTCGAAACATTGATAAGCGTGACACTGCCATCGTCGTTAACTTCAGCAATTTGACCGTTAGGTTCTTCCATGAACAATAGAGTCACAAAGCCAAGTACCGCTGTTGCAGCAATCACTAAGAAAAACGTTTGGTAGCTCACGAAAGACAATACTGTTAGGTAAACTACCGCACCAACGTTACCGTAAGCACCAGTCATACCTGCAATCTGACCTGTCATGCGTCGTTTGATTAGAGGAACTGTCGCAAATACCGCACCTTCACCCGCTTGAACGAAGAAAGAACACGCCATTGCTGCGACAACCGCTAGCCATACAGGCCATGTACTGTCTACTTGACCCATTGCGAAGTAACCTACAGCAAGACCAATCGTTAGAATAAGCAGGGTTGGTTTACGACCGAATTTATCTGAAATCCAACCACCACCTGGGCGAGACATTAGGTTCATAAAGGCATAAGCCGATGCAACCATACCTGCAAGAACGGGTGTTAATTCAAAGGTTTCAGAGAAGAACAGTGGCAACATAGAAACAACAGCCAGCTCAGAACCAAACGTCGCGAAATATAATACGTTCAGTACCGCTACTTGCTTAAATTTGTACTGGTGAATTTCTGGTACTTCTTCTTTAAATACGTTTTTGTTCACTTTCCAAACTTGTGAAACTTCATATACGTAAAGTGCGGCTAAACCCACGTAAACCGAGTTAACCGCCATATCAGAAAGCATGTTAATGTTGGTTGGCGATAGTTTCCATGTTAGTAGAGCAAGAGCGGCATACATCGGGATCTTCATAATAAGTAAGAAGAAAAAGTCACCCTTTGATGTTACTTCCATCGCTGTTACTTGAGCCGGTTTGAAGTATGTTGAGCCTTTTGGTGTGTCTGTTACGTTTTTGTAGAAGATAAACGAGAACGCTAAGCTCATTGCGCCAGTAATACCGACTGCATAACGCCAGCCATCTTCACCACCAAACGCTAGAGCTAATGTGGGAAGTGTGAATGCTGCCGCTGCTGAACCGAAGTTACCCCAACCGCCGTAAATACCTTCTGCTGTACCCAGTTCATTGTGTGGGAACCACTCAGACACAAGGCGAATACCAACAACGAAGCCTGCGCCAATGAAACCTAATAGGAAACGTGCAATCGCCGCTTGAATGAAAGAGTCTGCCATCGCAAACATAAAACAAGGAATTGAACAGACAGCCAGTAGTGAAGAGTAGACCAACCTTGGGCCATACCTATCGGTTAACATACCAATCGCGACACGCGCTGGAATAGTCAATGCAACGTTGAGGATCAGAAGTGTTTTGATCTCTTCAGTAGAAAGACCAAGCGTGGTTTTCACCATTTGCAGTAGGGGAGCAAAGTTGAACCATACAACAAAGGTGATAAAAAAGGCCATCCAACTTAGGTGTAAGGTTTTCATCTTACCCGTAAATGAAAGCAGCGAAAATTTTGTGTTATCCATGGTTTAAATCCTTTAAATCTGGAAAATTACCTGGCTTGAGCACGTGCGTTACTTCCGAAATTCGAACGCTTAAATGTGCTAAACCTTTATGCCGAAATTACTCACGCCTTAAAGCGTTTTGAGGATGATGTCGGCTGTTTATTAACTGGCGATAGCAAGCGGTGCGAGAACTTGTACATGTTCACCTTGCTTGCGAACTTCAAATTTCATGAGCTTGAGTTCTGGTTGTTCAAGACATGCTCCAGTTTCTAAGTGGTAATGCTGCTTGTATAAGGGCGACGCGACATACGGTTCACCGCTTAATGAGCCAATGATACCACGAGACATCACATTCGCTTTGCCGATAGGGTCGTAGTTAGATAGCCCATACAGTGTGTCACTGCGTTTGCAGTAAAAAATAGCCACTTGGTTATCGTCTACTTTGGCGCAAATACCACCGTTTGGGGTTAAGTCCTTGGTGTTGCATACGGTTGTCCAATTTTCCATGACTTTCTCCTAGTCTAAAATTGAGTCTTTAATCATTTCTCTAATTTTTTCGTTTCTAAGCAGTTCGTTTCCGAGCTGCTGTAATCTTTGTCATTTGAGTCGTCTTTCTTGTCTTATAGCTGAGCGGCGGGAGCGACTTGCTGAGCATGCCAGTCACTTCCTAGCGTTTTATGTTAGATGCTTTACCTTACTCAACTGTTTTTTGGGGGTACGACTACTGTTGTTTATAAAGCTGATGAAACTGATATTTATGAAACTTCAGTCACTTCGATTTGGTCAGCCTTGGTTAGCTTTTCATCGCGTTGCGAATCTAAAGACGCGCTAATGTTTGGTTTAGGAAAGCGCTGCTCTCGTTCTTTGATGAATGAAAGGCTAGTGTCCATCTCTTCGCTGTTGATGTAGTGCTGGAAGCGCTTCATCTTTTCAGGGTTTTCGATGGTGGTTTTCCATTCACACTGGTATTTCTCGATGTTGAGCGCGATGTCGGCTTCAAGTTCTTCAACAACATTGAGCTTGTCTTCAATCACGACTTGTTTGAGGTATTCAATGCCGCCTTCAAGGTTTTCCATCCATACTGATGTGCGTTGCAGGCGATCTGCAGTACGTGTGTAGAACATTAGAATGCGGTCTATGTATTGCAGAAGGGTGGTTTCATCAAGGTCGGTAGCAAAAAGGTCACCATGGCGAGGGCGCATACCACCGTTACCACAGATGTAGAGGTTCCAACCTTTGTCGGTCGCGATAATGCCGAAGTCTTTCGATTGCGCTTCTGCACATTCACGAGTACAGCCAGAAACTGCAAACTTGGTTTTATGTGGCGAGCGTAGCCCTTTGTAGCGGTTCTCTAATCGAATCGCTAAGCCTACGCTGTCGTCGATACCGTATCGGCACCAAGTGCTGCCCACACACGACTTAACAGTACGAACCGACTTACCGTAGGCGTGGCCTGTTTCGAAACCTGCATCAATCAGCTTTTTCCAAATGATAGGCAGTTCGTTAAGCTGCGCACCAAACAAATCGACACGCTGACCACCGGTGATTTTGGTGTAAAGGTCGAACTCTTTCGCGACTTCGCCAAGCACGATCAATTTGTCAGGTGTGATTTCACCGCCTGCAATACGTGGCACAACTGAATAAGTGCCGTCTTTTTGCATGTTGCCTAGGTAGATATCGTTGGTGTCTTGCAGTTCAATATGCTGATCTTCTAGGATGTAATCGTTCCAGTAAGAAGCCAAAATTGAACCGACTGCAGGCTTACAAACTGTACAGCCTAATCCATTGCCATGAGAATCCAATAGCTCATCGAATGTCTTAATTTTGTTGACGCGGATAATGTCGGTAAGTTCTTGTCGAGAATAGGCAAAGTGCTCACAAATATCGTTTGAGACTTCCACACCAAGGTTGCTTAGTTCACTGTCTAAAACTTGTTTAGCAAGCGCAGAACAACCACCACAACCTGTTGAAGCATTGGTTGTTTCTTTTAATGCTGCCATGGTGGTGCATCCAGCAGATACGGCGTCTTTGATATCGCCTTTGGTCACATCAAAACACGAACAAATCACTGCGCTGTCAGGCAGGGCTTCAACACCCATTGCTGAACCAGAATCGTCCGCGAGGTTTGGCAGAATAAGCACGGATGGGTTTTCAGGAAGAGGCATATCATTTTGTTTGATTTGCAGTAGTGACCCGTAAGCCTCTGCGTCGCCCACCAATACTGCACCAACAATCTTTTTACCATCAGCTGAGATGATAAGGCGTTTGTAAACTTGCTCGATTTCGTCGTTATAAGTATACGATTGAGCACCTTCTGTTTGGCCGTGTACTTCACCTATACTTGCGACATCAACACCAAGCAGTTTGAGCTTAGTGCTCATGTCGGCACCAGTAAACGAAGCGTCGCTCGCGCCATCAGAGATGATATGCGCTGCTGCGACTTTCGCCATTGAATAGCCAGGAGCTACTAAGCCGAAGATCTTGTTGTCCCAAAGTGCACATTCACCAATCGCATACACATTGTCGATGTTGGTTTGGCAATGATCGTTAATCACGATGCCGCCACGTTCACCAATGGCAATATCAGAGCTACGAGCTAGGGCATCTTGAGGACGAATACCCGCAGAAAACACAATCATATCGGTTTCAAGATGGGTGCCGTCTGCGAAGTTCATACGGTAGCGAGAACTCTCACCCGCGACTATCTCAGAGGTTGCCTTCTCAGTGTGAACCTGAACACCAAGGTCTTCAATTTTACGGCGTAAAAGCGCACCGCCACCGTCATCCAACTGTACGGCCATCAGGCGAGGAGCGAACTCCACCACATGGGTTTCCAAACCAAGGTTTTTAACTGCATTTGCGGCTTCTAAGCCAAGCAGGCCACCACCAATAACCACGCCCGATTTACTGCTTTTGCTTGATAATTCAATAGCGTCTAAGTCTTCGATGGTGCGATAAACGTGGCAATGTTCTTGGTCGTTACCGGGAATAGGAGGAACAAAAGGAAATGAACCCGTCGCTAGAATTAATGTGTCATAACTCTCGGTATGTCCCGACTCTGTCACAACGCACTTATTGTCAGTGTCTAGTTGAGCGACTTTTGCGTTTAATAGGTAGTTGACGCCATTGCTTTGGTAATACTCTTCACTGGTCAATGCCAAATCTTCGGCATTTCCACGTTTGAAGTAAGCTGTAAGCTGGACTCGATCATAGGCTAACCTAGGTTCTTCGCTGAAAGTAATTACATCAAAATCATCACTTTCTGATTGTAATATGTTGTCGATAAATTTGTGTCCAACCATACCGTTACCAACGACGACGATCTTCTTCTTGCTCATAATCCATTCCTTATTCTCGGCTTCATTGTTTATAGCGTTAACGTTTATAGCGTTTAACTTCTAATGGTTAACAAATGAATACCGGGTTGAGATTCCACTCAATTCATCATTATCAAGAAAACAAAAATTGTTTTTCTAACTCTTGGTTTTTAGTAGAGCAAGGAGGGTGCCAAATTATGATTTAGCAAAATAAATAAAATAAAATTTATATTTTTCAATAAATTAAAAATTCGAGGCGGCACGCAATTACCCCTAAAGTGGTATGTAATTTTTTTGTTAAATTTATGGAAATGAACGTTTGTGGTGCAACTTTCCGCAAGATGGTGCAAAAAATAAGTTTTTGATATCAACCAGTTCTTAGTAACTGATTTGTTATTGTTTTTATTTCACTAAACTATTGTTTTATCGCGATTTTTCTTATTTGTTTAATTCTTGGATTTAATGGCGTGCTATTTGCTTTAGTTAAATAAATGCAATTTTGGATAATTGAGCGAGAAACGGATGAGTGATTCAAACAGTGGCTGGATAAAATCGACATGTGCCTATTGTGGTGTTGGATGCGGAATAGAAGCGAGGCCCACTGCATTAGGTAAGCTTGAAGTACGTGGTGACAAAGAACACCCGTCGAATTATGGAAAGTTATGTACTAAAGGTATTGCTCTAGGTGAAACCGTAACACCTCTAGGTCGTCTTACTCAGCCTACTCATATTCAGAATCAACAAAAACACGAACTCGTATGGGATGACGCCACTCAATTGGTCGCTGATAGGTTTAACCAAACCATTGAAGAGTTTGGTCCTGATTCAGTTGCGTTCTATGTCTCTGGCCAACTGTTAACAGAAGACTATTACGTTGCTAATAAGCTGATGAAAGGCTTTATTGGTAGCGGAAACATTGACAGTAACTCAAGGCTTTGCATGGCATCGAGCGTTGTTGGACATAAACGTGCATTTGGTAGCGACACGGTTCCTATTTGTTATGAAGATTTAGAGCAAACCGACTTGGTCGTGATTACTGGCTCAAACTTAGCATGGTGTCATCCGGTTCTTTTTCAAAGGTTAAGAGCAGCTAAGCAAGCGAATCCCAAACTGCAAGTGATCGTCATAGATCCTCGTTATACCGACACATGTGAAATAGCAGATCAACATTTAGCGATTGAATCGGGCTCTGACGTGGCCTTGTTTAACGGGTTACTTTCATACTTAGCGGATAATGATGCACTTGATGAAGGCTATATAAGCAAACATACAGAAGGCTTCCAGCAAGCGATCAAGTCAGCAAAGAAGTATGTTTACCACGCTGATTCAAGCATCAATTCAGAGCAAAGCGTCAGCCAACTAACCGGGTTAGCGGAACAAGAGGTTGAGCGCTTCTATCGCGCGTTCGCTTCTAAACAAAAAGTCGTCACCATTTATTCTCAGGGCGTGAATCAGTCGAGCCAAGGTTGTGACAAAGTGAACGCTATTCTCAACTGTCATTTAGCCACCGGAAAAATCGGACAAGCAGGTATGGGGCCTTTCTCTGTGACAGGGCAGCCCAACGCAATGGGCGGTCGCGAAGTTGGTGGTTTAGCGAATACGCTAGCGGCGCACTTTGAGTTTGGGGATGAGAAATCACACCAAACGGTGAGTGATTTTTGGCAAACCGATAACTTAGCAACCCAATCCGGCTTGAAAGCAGTCGAGTTGTTTGACGACATGCTTGAAGGCAAGATCAAAGCGGTGTGGATTATGGCGACCAACCCTGTGGTGAGCCTTCCAGACAGTGCGAGAGTGAAAGCAGCGCTAGAAAACTGTCCATTTGTGGTTGTGTCAGATTGCATTGCCGATACCGAAACCACACGCTTGGCCGATGTTGTGTTACCTGCGCAAGGTTGGAGTGAAAAATCGGGTACCGTGACCAACTCCGAGCGCCGTATATCAAGGCAGCGCCGCATATTGCCAAGCCCGGGTGAAGCTAAACCTGATTGGTGGATGATTAAAGAAGTGGCGCAGAAAATGGGTCATCAACATGCCTTTGATTATCGTCATGAAGGGCAGATATTTGAAGAGTACTGTCAAATGACGGGGCTTGATAATACTAACGGTAAAACGCGAGACCTGTGTTTAATTGGTCTAACCAAATTGGACGATAAAGGTTATAGCGAGCTAAAACCCCAGCAATGGCCTGTACTAGAATTACAGCAAGATATCGTAAATAAACGAATGTTCACTGATGGCGAGTTTTTCACTAAGTCCGGAAAAGCCCAGTTCGTTGCGGTTGAACATGCTTTACCATTAACGACGTCGTCACCAGACTATCCGCTTATTATGAACAGCGGACGAGTGCGCGATCAATGGCATACAATGAGTAGAACAGGGCTTGCCTCATCACTTGGAGACCACACTCCCGAGCCGTTCATTGCTGTTCACCCTGAAACCGCCAAGAGATTTGGATTGGAAACGGGCACAAACCAAACCAACCAGGTTGTTAAAGTGAAAAGCGCTCAAGGTGAGTCTCAAGCGCGCTTGGTATTAACCCAAGAGATGCGTAAAGAGCAGGTGTTTATGCCGATTCACTGGAACGGCACCACGGCCAAAGACAGCAAGCCGTGTGACCTGATTTTACCTAACACCGATTCCAATTCAGGACAGCCAGAATTTAAACACACACCTGTGATGTTAGAAGCATGTGCTTATCGCAGCGAAGCGGCACTGGTCAGTGATAAGGTGATGGATTGCAGCAGCTTTGATTACTGGGTTAGACAGAAAGTCGAGGGCGGATTTTTGTATCGTATCTCGTCATCTAAGAATCCTATGGAGTTGGTGATTCAGCTTGCCAACACACTGGATGAATTACCTGAACCCAACGCAGAAGCGGTGAAATCACTCCATTATCACGGCAATAAATCGTTCAAGAACTACGGTTCAGCCAAGCTTGGTGAGTTTGGCGTGAAACAAGCGTTCGTGGTGAACAGTAACCTAGATCATGAAAGCATCAACTGGCTGGTGGAATGCCTAACCCGAGAAGCCGATGAAGAATTCGAAGCCGAATTTTTGAGTACCATGGCGAAGTAGTTACTACCTCACATTCATCCATACCAATGGCGTAGACGCCGACAATCATGTCGGCGTTTTTGTTTGAGTGTACAGCTCCCCAATCCGTGACAATTCATTGCCTGAACTGCGGTTCACTCATCACCCAACCCAAAGACTTAGATCAAAATTGTCTAGGATTTGGTCAGTAAATCACCGAAGAAGGTAACGATTAACTCACACATTGAGGTGTTTTCTGCATTTTACTGGAACTATATAGAAAATTTCTGCTTTTGGTCATGTTCGATAAAGCAGTAATCAGGTAAGGTTCTGTTATTAAATGGGTTATTAGATCGAGCCTGAACTGTTGAGATGACTAGACAGAATTGTTTCAGGGACAAAATGCAGAATTATTCTGTCTAATATAGCTGTTAGCTTTTTAATCGAATTGGAGAAAACATAATGGATTTAGACGTAAAATCTTTAGCAGTAGGCTCTTTAATCGGAGTGTTGGTTGGTGGTGGGATTTATGGTTTCTATGTGAAAAACATGGGTGAAGCAGGCTTAGATCAGGCTATTGGATATAATCACTTAATGGAATGTACTAGCCTGCTTGGAAGTAATGACGCAGAGAAAATTGCTAGTTTCCTCAATACATTACCTCAAAAGCAACAAGAACTAGAAAAATCTGATGCAATAATGACTGCTACTGCAACTACTTTGAGCGGAGAGCTTAAATTATCGGGTATGGGGCAGCCTTTAGCACAATGTTCAAAAGCACTTTTGGAACGGTATGAAAGAGTAAAAAGCTAACAAAGCGTTTAAGACAGATTCCCAACGCTTGGCATTTTCCATTCCGTCGTTGGGCTTTGTGTTTAAGGTGGTATGGTTAGGTTCAGTGGAGGCGTTGCTCACTACTTAACGCGGCGTTATACCGCAATCAATCATCTACCTTTTCATAGCTTTACGGTAAACATCGCTACGTTCGCGTTTTCCGACTGCTAAGACGGTTACAATGATGACATCGTCTTCAACTTTGTAGACGAGACGGTAGCCCGATTGGCGCAGCTTAATCTTATACATGTTGTCAGCTCCAGAGAGTTTTGAAGCCGGAACATGCGGGTTATCTAAGCGCTCGATTAGCTTTTTCTTAAATTGTTGTTGAAGCGTTGAGCCAAGCTTTTTCCACTCTTTGAGTGCGCTCTTTTTAAAGTCGAGTTTATAGGTCATCAATATTTACCGAAATGCTCTCTTCAGATTCACGCTCTTTCGCAATAGTAAGTAGTTCAAGATCTTCGAGTCTGTCCATCATCATTTCGTACGCTTCGGCTGGTACGCAATAAAATGCTGGCTCATTTCGGTTCAGTACAGCAACAGGTTCACCGTAAGCACTAGTTGCAACTTTCATAGGGTTAGCTTTCAACTCAGTAATGCTTGCAGCAACATCGGCTAAAATTCTAGTGGTCATTTAATAGGTCTCTTAAGTGGTCTTTTTTTTGGTCATTTTAGCCTCAACCAAGCGGTATAACAAGTTGCTTAAGAGTGATTCGCAACGCGTGGCATTTTTACTATGCGTTGGTTTATGTGTTTAAGGTATTATGCGGAGGCCAAGGTATTGCTTTGCTCACACCTTAGCAAGGCGTTATGTGCTCTTTTGTTCAATTAAATCAAGGTTCTAAAATTAGATATGAAAACAGGTGTTATTGTTTTTCTAGTAGTGCTGAGTAACATTTTAGGCATCATGCTTGGATTTAAGTTTGCTAGTGTGCGTGAGGTCGATGCGATTTGGCTATGGCTAGTTGAATTGGGAACTGTGTTGGCTGGCTTCGGAACTGTTTTTGCGTCTTATGTGGGTTACTTGGCTTTGAATAATTGGAAATCTCAATCAAAAGGGTCGTCAACATTAAATCGACTTCTTCAAAACCAAGAATATATTGCGATCCTATGCTGTGAGTTTTTGGATCGTTCTACAAGTTTAATGGGCGAGGAAAAAGATGATATGCATGAAATTGTAAAGAAAACGGATAAAAACTTTGCAATTCTTTCTCGTCAATTAAAACCTAATACTGAAATCCTAGAAATGAAAAAATTATTACAAATGCCAAGAGTCAGAATCCGTGACTCAGGGGTATTGTGGGATGATGAAAAGGGAAAATTGCGGAAGTTAGAGTTAAGAATAAATGAGTATATTGCTCGCAACTAGCGCGCACATAACAAAGCATTTAAGAGTGATTCTGTAGTTGACCCGATCTAATGGACACCTTCAATTGTAATTGGAGGTGATTATGCCAGCTTATAAATCAGGTAAAAAAACTCAACAATATCTTACGGAATTTAAGGTAACTGCT